>NZ_JBSFER010000012.1:0-257581 GCF_053594535.1 Streptomyces sp. NPDC001889 | reverse complement strand
GAACACACCCGCCCGCATCGCACCCCGCTCCCGCAGATGCCGCGTCAACGCCCGCGTGTCCACCCCACAGATCCCCACCACACCCCGCGCCACCAACTCCTCATCCAGAGACCGCCGCGACCGCCAGCTCGACGGCACCCGCGCCGGATCACGGACCACAAACCCCGCCACCCAGATCCGCCGCGACTCGTCATCCTCATCATTGACCCCCGTATTCCCCACATGAGGAGCCGTCATCACCACCACCTGACGGTGATACGACGGATCCGTCAACGTCTCCTGATAACCCGTCATCCCCGTACTGAACACCGCCTCACCAAACGTCTCCCCCACAGCCCCGAAAGCACGACCGCGAAACACACGGCCATCCTCCAGAACAAGGACGGCCGTGGATCTCACCGGGCGCCCGTTCACCGGTCGAGTCCGCAGACCGCGCGGCGGCCCCCGGTGGGCGGGGAGGGGGGTTCGGGGGCGCACTCCAGACGGAACCGGGCGGCGGTGCGGACCACCGCCTTCTCCACGTCGCCGCTGGAGGCGCCCCGGAAGCGGAACCGGGCGCCCACATGCTCGTACCCGCCGACGCGCGGGACCACCTGGCCGACGGCGGGGATCACCGACGCGTACGGACCGTCCTCGGGGCCGGGCGGCTCGGGGAGGTCCCAGGCGGTCACCCGGCAGGGGGCGGGAACCGGGGACGGCACCAGCAGCCAGCCGCCCGTGCGCCAGCGGGCCGGGACCGGGAGGTCCGGGCGGCGGCCGAGCTGGACATCGGCGGCGGCGCGCATGAGATCGATGCCGTGCACCTCGCGCCAGACGAACGGGATCTCCGCGCCGCCGACCCGGTACCCCGCCTCCAGGAACCGGAACTCGGGAGCGCCGCCCTCCCGGGGCGTACGGACGAAGGCCTCCAGATGGAACACCCAGGGCTCGGTGCTCAGCGCGCCCGCCACCCGGGTGAGGAATCCGGTGAGCGGCCCGAGCACCTCGGGGTCGTCCACCTCGACCGAGCCCAGCGCCTCCCCCCTGGTGAAGTCCACACAGGTGTTGACATACCGGGAGGCCCGCCAGGGGCCGAGCCGGTCGCCGGTCCACAGGCCGTCGACGTGGAAGATCTCATCGGGGCTGAACCGCTGCACCAGCCGGGGCTCCGGCGGCAGCCCGCGCAGCGCCGTGAGGCCGGCGGGGGAGTCGAGGCGTACGACACCCCTGCTCGCCGTCCCCCGGCGCGGCTTGACCACGACGGGCCAGCCGTGGCGCCCGGCGAACTCCCGTACGGCGCTCTCGTCCGGTGCGTCCGCGAAGCGGGGGACCGGCACCCCGGCTCCGGCGACCGTCAGGTTCATGGTGAGCTTGTCGCGGAAGCGGGCCAGCTCGCCGGGTGTCTGGCCCGGGCAGCCGAGCCGTTCCCGGACCGTGGCGGCGGTGTCGAGATCGCCCTCGTTGAGCGCCAGCACCCGCCGGGGGGCGCCGAAGTCGGCACAGAGCGCGGAGACCGCGCTCCAGACCGCCCCCAGGTCGTCGGTGGCGGGGACCACCCGGGCCGCCGCCGCGCCGGGGGGTACGGAGGCGAGGCCCAGCTCCGTGGTCACATAGGTGACCCGGTGGGCGCGGTGGTCGAGGTACTCCTCGTAGTGGGCGTGCCGGTCGCGCCAGCGGTGGATCACGAGGACATGCCGGCTCACAGCTCCTCCGTCCCGGCCGCCGTCATGTCGCGGACCCGGCCCACCGCGAAGGTCGCCGAGACGACGGCGGCGCGGGCCGCGCCCAGGGCGTCCCGGGCCGCGTCCAGATCGCCCTGCGGGAGCTGCGCCACGATGTCGGTCGCGCAGTCGATCAGATGGAGCGCGGCCCGGGTGAGCGGCTGCTCGCTGGTGTAGGTCTCCTCGACGAGCCGGCGTACGGAGTTGAGCTGGGCGACGGGGTCCCGGGTGGGGCCCTCGGTCAGCACAGTGGAAGTGATCGTGTTCACGGGCGATTCCATCCCGGGGGTCGTTGCGGACTGGGCGCCTTCCCGTGGGGACGGCCGGGCGGCGCGGACGGCGGTGGAGGGTTCGGCCGCCCGGCACGGGGGCGGGCGGGGGTCCGGCCGCCCGGCACGGCGGCGGGGAGAGGGCGGAGTGCGGGCGAGAGCGAGGGCGCGGGCGGCCGGGGCGCGGGCCCGGGGGCCCGCCCCGCCCGTCAGCCCGTGACGAAGCGAATCCGGTCGTTGGCGGCCTCGCACTTGGCCACGGCGTCGTCCGCGTCGCGCCCGGAGGCGATGACATAGCCGGAGACGCAGTCGGCGACCGTCAGCAGCGGCGGCACAGTCTCCCCCTCGCTCCGGCCGATGACCGCCGCGACCTCGGTGTCCAGGAACTCGTCGAGATAGGGCAGGAAGACGTACTGCACCTCTCCCTGGGGGACCCGGCGGACCTCGTCGGCGGCGTCGTCGTCGACCTCGACGGCCCGGATGGTGCCCGGCTCCGGGGTGAAGAAGCGGACGGCGGCGCCGCCGAGCGGCTCGGGCGAGGTCAGCGGCAGCTCGTCGATGCCGAGCGGCACGGTGAGGAACATCCGGTTGAGGTTCAGCCCGAAGGCGCGGCGGACCAGCTCGGGCGCCCCGCTCCCGGCGAGCCTGGCATGCGACTCCAGGACGCGCGGACCCTTCTCGGTGAGGACGAACTCGCTGTGCGAGGGCCCCTCGGTCAGGCCCACGGCGTCGAGGAACCTGGGGGTCAGCTCGCGGAGCGCGGCGAGGTGCGGGACGGCGCAGCGGCTGGGGGTGCTGACCTCCCACTCCACGTACCGCTCGTTCATGCGGTACTCGGAGTAGCCGATGGTGAGGTGCCGGCCCGCGTGGGAGAAGGAGTCCACGCTGACGACGGGCCCGTCGAGATACTCCTCGGCGATCACCGAGGAGATCTCCGCGTCCCGCAGCGCCTGCCAGGCCCGCTCGGCGTCCTCGGGGCCCTCCACCGGGTGGATGTGCAGGCTCGCCACCCCGTCCACGGGCTTGACGATGATCCGGTCGCCCACCTCCGCCTGGAAGGCCGCGACCTCGGCGGCGCTGGTCACCCTGCGGTAGCGCACGGGGCTCAGATCGTGCTTGTCCAGCAGTTCCCTGGTGAGCGCCTTGTCCTTGAGCGCGCGGGCGGTGGCCTCGCTGACGCCGGGCAGGCCCAGCGAGTCGACGACGAACCCGGTGGACTCGGCGGCCGGCTCGGTGGTGGTGAGGACGCGGTCGAAGGGGCGCTGTTCGTGGAGCGGCCTCAGCAGGTCGAGGATGGCCTGCCCGTCGGCGATGGGGGCGTGCAGGATCTGCTCGCAGTGCGCGGCGATGGACACGTCGTACGCGCCCTCCTCGTGGACGAGGACCACGTCGATGCCGAGTTCCCTGGCGCCCGCGATCGGCGCCGGCCTGCCGCCGATGACTGCCACTCGGTACTTGCCCATGACGTTCCCTTCGGTGGGGTGTGAGGTGTTCGCATGCGTGTGTGGGGGGCGTGCGCGCGGGTCAGGCGGCGTAGCAGCGGCGCAGCCAGCGGGCCCGCGCCTCGGGCGCCGGGGTGAACGCCTTGCGGCGGTGCAGTACCCGGAGGTTGTCGAAGATCAGGAAGTCGCCGGTGTCCAGGACCAGCTCGGCCGAGGGGATGGTGTCGAGCGCCGCGCACCACCGCTCCAGCGCCTCCCGCGCCCGCTCCGACGAGCCGAAGGTCGTGCCCCGGTCGTACCGCACGCGGTGGCGGCCGTCCGGTCCCGGCTCCAGGACGGGTGCCTTCACCAGGGGCCCGGTGGCCGCCCCGTCGTTGGAGTCCGGCGCGCCCACCTCGAAGTCGTGGGTGAGCAGGGCGTCCCGGGTCGGCTCGTCCAGCCGGATCACGACATCGTCGAGGGCGGCGATCTGGGTCGGTACCCGCTCCTCGTTCCGCACGGCGTAGAAGGTCAGATACGGGGGTGTGTAGAGCCGGGGGTCCGAGCCGGGCGGGCCGAACGGCTGGTGGGGGTTGTCGGAGTGCCAGTAGAACTCCGAGTCGGCGCCCCAGGAGCTGGTGGTCCCGGAGGCCGCCGGATTGGGCACCACATTGCGGATGAGCCGGCCGTCGTTCTCGTAGCTGACGGCGAAGGGGGTGCAGCCCAGGATGCGGATGAGGCCCAGATGGATCGCGTTGGTCACGGCGAGTTCGGACTCGTCGCCGAATCCGCTCACGGGGGTGGCGGGGAACTCCTGGGCGGGCAGGTTCGACAGGACCAGGCCGTGCGAGCCGGCCGCCGTGAACACCTTGACGCCGTGGAGGATGTCGCCGGGCAGATGGCGGCGGAGCGCGTAGGCGCCGATCCCGGCGAGTATGGAGTCGTCGATGTCCGAGTCCAGGCTGCTCTCCGAGACCCGTTCCGAGATCTCCTTGTCCAACAGATCCCGGACACCGTTCTCGACGCGGTACCGGGCGAACTGGAGCAGGCTGGTCATCGATGTCTCCGATCGGTCAGTCGCGTGCGGTGGTGCGCCATCAGCGAGCCGGTGACGGGGTCGAGACAGTCCAGTAGGTCTCCGCGCTCCGGTTCCAGCGGCGGGTCAGGGGGTCTCGCACGAGCCGGCTCAGCAGACCGGCGGGGGTGACGACGAGGTAGTAGAGGATGAGGAGGAGCAGGGTGCGCATGGGGCGTCCTTCGCTCGGTGGGAATGGTGGGTCCGCCGGTGGGGAAGGCGGGTCCGCCGGTGGGAATGGCGGGTCCGCCGGTGGGAAAGGGTGGGTCCCCGGGCGGCGGGATCTCAGTCCAGCGGGATCTCGTCGCGCCAGTCGGACTCCTCGGTCCAGGCGGGCTGGGCGCTCTTCTCCAGCAGGAAGCTCCCGAGCGCCAGCAGATCGATGTCGGTGCGCATGAAGCAGGTGTAGGCGTCGTGCGGGGACTCCACGATCGGTTCGCCGCGCACGTTGAACGACGTGTTGACCAGCACCGGGCAGCCGGTGCGGGCCTTGAAGGCGGTCAGCAGCCGGTGGTAGGGCGCGTTGTTCCGCTCGGTGACCGTCTGCACCCGGGCCGAGCCGTCGACATGGGTGACGGCGGGGATGGTGGAGCGCCGCACCTTCAGCAGATCGAGACCGGTGGCGCCGCTGTCCTCGGCCGGCACCCGCTGTGCGGCGGTGACCTGCGAGACCACCAGCATGTACGGGCTCTCCTGCGGCAGGTCGAAGTACTCCCCGGCGTCCCGCGCCAGCACGGAGGGCGCGAACGGCCGGAAGGACTCCCGGAATTTGATCTTCAGATTCATCGCGGACTGCATCCTGGGGTTGCGCGGGTCCCCGACGATGGAGCGCGCGCCCAGCGCCCGGGGGCCGAACTCCATACGCCCCTGGAACCAGCCGGCGATCTTCCCCTCGGCCAGTTGCTCGGCGACCGCCTTGGCGAGGGTGTCGCTGTCCAGCCGCTGGTGGGGGATGCCATGGGCGTCCAGATAGGCGGCGATCTCGTCGTCGCCGTAGGCGGGGCCCAGCAGGGAGCCGCTCATCGCGTCGTGCCCGGTGGCGGGGTGGTCGCGCCGGACCCCGCGCTCCATGGCGACGGCCTGGGCGGCGCCGAGGGCCCCGCCCGCGTCCCCGGCGGCGGGCTGGACCCAGACCTCGTCGAAGATCCCGGCGTCGATGATCTTCCCGTTGGCGACACAGTTGAGGGCGACCCCGCCGGCCAGGCAGAGCCGGGACTCGCCGGTCCGCTCCCGCGCGGTCCGCGCCAGCCTGAGCACGACCTCCTCGGTGACTTCCTGCACGGAGGCGGCGAGGTCGAACTCCCGCTCGGTGAGGGGGCTCTCCGGGGCTCTGCGGGGTCCGCCGAAGAGCCGCTCGAAGCCGCGGCCGGTCATCACCTGGCCGCGCAGATACTCGAAGTTGCGCATGTTCAGCCGGAAGGAGCCATCGGCCTTCACATCGATCAGCTGCTCGCGGATGATCCGGGCGTACTTCGGCCTGCCGTAGGGCGCGAGACCCATGAGCTTGTACTCGCCGGAGTCGACCTTGAAGCCGCAGAAGTAGGTGAACGCCGAGTACAGCAGCCCCAGCGAGTGCGGGAACCGCAGCTCGGCCAGGGGGCGCACCTCGGTGCCGCGCCCGTGCCACAGGGTGGTGGTGGCCCACTCGCCGACGCCGTCGATGCAGAGCACGGCGGCGGACTCGTAGGGGCTGGGGAAGAAGGCCGACACGGCGTGCGACTCGTGGTGGCGGCGTACGGAGACCTCCGGCACCGCTCCCCGGCCCAGCGCCGCCAGCTCGGCGCGGACGGTGTCGGCGGTGCGCAGCTTGCCGCCGCGCCCGGTCCAGGCGGGCAGGGTGTCGCGGAAGGAGGCGAAGCCGGTGGGCGCGGCGCCGCCGAAGGTGGAGAGCACCCGGCGGAACTTGAGCCGGGGGTCCTCGTAGTAGGCGACGGCGGCGAGGTCGTCGAGGCTCGCACCCGCCTCGTCCAGGCAGTACGCGACCGCGAGGGAGGGGAAGGAGGGGTCGTGCCGGCGCCTGCTGAAACGTTCCTCTTGAGCGGCGGCGACCGGTACGCCATCGGCGACCAGCGCGGCCGCGCTGTCGTGGTAGAAGGCCGAGACTCCAAGAATCAGATCAGACACGCCGCGTTCCTCCGGAAGTGGTCGGGTGGCGAGGTGCGAGGGGGATGTCGGAGGCGGACCGGTTCCGGGCGCGGACGGCGGGCCGCCTCCCCGCGCGGATGCGGAGCCTCACCGGCGTCTGCCGGTGAGGCGTACGCGCCGGGCGGCCATGCGCGCGCCGACCCCGCGCGGCGGGTTCAGCGAGCGGTACCCCACCCGCACCCGCTCCCAGGTCTCCGCCCGGCCGCCGGGGCCGGGGGTCTCGGGGAGCGCGGCCAGCAGGGTGTCCACCGCGTCGGCGGCCCAGGCGGAGTGCCCGGTGGCCACGTTGTCGATGGTGTTGTGGATGTCCACGAAGCGGGTGCTGAAGCCGTACGCCTTCAGGGCGAGCCGCGCCCTGCGGTACGTACCGCCGACCCCCGACAGCTCCATGGCCAGATTCAGACCGAGCACCTCCGGCAGGAAGGTCCGCGGGAACCGGCCGACGCACAGCCAGTACACCGGCAGCTCGAAGGACTCGTCCCGGAACCCCGGCCACCGCGCGAACTCGGCCGACGCGGTCGGCGGCGGCTCGATCCCCATCTCGCGCAGCACATCGCGGTAGATCAGCGGGTGGTTCAGCCGTGGCTCGCCATTGCCGAGTTCGTCCCAGTACGTCTCGAAGAGCGAGTGGCCGATCTCGGAGGACGCCTGCTCGTAGTCGGTGAACCCCTGGAGCCAGCTCCCGTCGATCAGGGTCAGCGGCGCGGTCTGGACGGTGTCGTCGACGACGGCCTCGCGGGAGGGCAGCGGGATCTCCGCGTTCTCCTGGAACTCGGCGCCGTGGCGGTCGTGCTGGGTCTGGAGCCAGGGGCGCAGCCCCTCACGGGTCCACCGCTCCGGCAGCGGCATGGTGCGCCGGTCCATCCCGTGCCGGGACCGGGCCAGCCAGCCGCTGACGTACTCCACCGCCCAGGACCGCAGCTCCGGGGTGTCGGTGCGGCGCATCAGCAGGTGGTACGCCTCACGGACGCCGGAGGGCGCCCGGCCGCCGGAGGCCGGTGCGGAGCGCAGCGCGGCGGCCACCCCCGCCAGGGCGGCGGGGGCCGGGGGCGGGGTGCTCCGCACCGGCGGCCCGGCGGTCTCCGTGGTGCCTTTCGCGCCGGTGGTGCTGGTGGTGCCCGGAGCGCTGGGGGGCAGGGAGTCGATCCACCGCCGGATGACGGTCAGATCCTCAGGCGAGAAGACCCGGAACATCGGACCCCGCTCACCCACCAGCCCGCGTACCAGCGAACTCGCCCCCGAGCGTCCCGGTTTGACCAGCCTGCTCCGGGCCAGCACATCGAGGAGCGGGCCCGGATCGGTACGGCACTGGCTCAGCCAGGCGGCCAGCGGCCGGCCCTCCAGCAGGAACTGGTGGTGGTAGACGGCGCCCTCGCGCGAGCGCAGCCGCAGCAGCTCGGCCATGTCGAACGCCGGGTCCCCGGCCGCCACCAGCTCCGTGTGGAGCGCCCCGGACCAGGTGCGCAGCGCGTCCAGGGTCCAGCCGAAGCCCCGGCGCACCGCCTCGGCCGCGCCCGGGCCCTCCCGCGCCACCAGCTCGTCCACGGCGGTACGGCAGTGCGCGGCCGGGTCCGGTTCCCCCGGGCCGCGCCGTCCGGCCGGGTCGACGGCGTTCCAGTCGGTCTCCGTGGGGAGCACCTCCCGGACCATCGTCAGCGCGGGCGGCAGCCCCACCGCGCGCAGACAGAGATCGGCCCCGAGGAGTTCGGCGCGGAAGTCGTCCGGGCGCCGGCTCATCGCCAGCAGCAGCGCCGGGAGGCGGAAGGCGGCGTCCGTGATCCTGGGGTCGCCGGCGAGCCGGGCCGCCGGTACGGCGTTCTCCGCGAGCCGCAGCCGCCGCAGCAGTTCCAGATAGGCGCTGCCCCGGGAGGCCATCGGGTGACCGGCGCCCACATCGGAGGCGTACAGGGCGAGGACGCGCAGCACCACCGGGTCGTCCGCGTTGCCGGGGGCGCTCAGCCACTGGAGCCAGGCGCCGGAGAGGAGGGAGAGCGGGGCGCAGCCGAGGACGGCGCGGCGGACGAGCACCTCGCGGTGGCCCTCGGGGACGGCGGCCCGGCCGTCGGAGCCGGCCCCGGGGATCGCCCGGAACCGGGCGCCCTCGGCGGCGGACCAGCCGGCCGCCTCCCGGACGAGGTCGTCGAGCGTGCTGCCGCCGCGGCTGTCCGGGCCGTGCGGAACCGCGGCGTCCTCGGAGCCCGGCGGGCCGTCGTCCGCCGGGGGGAGGCGGCCGTGGCGGCGCAGCTCGGCCCGGACCTCCTCGACGAACCGGCCCTCGGGAACGGACGCCTCCGGGTCGGCGGCGTGGGAGTACACCGACCGGGCGGAGCCCTCGGTGCCCGGCGGGTGCCCGTGCGGGCCGTGCGGGGGGTGCTGAGCGGGCAGCGTCGCCGTTGCTGCTGCCTCATGGCCTTGCATCCTTCTCCTCCCTCCTGCTCCTCGGACGGTCAGAACATGGGGTAGATGGATGCGTCGTTCTTCCGGTTGGCGCGCTTCTTGCGCCGGAATATCTTCGCGACGATTTTCCGCAGGAAGGACATGGTGGACTGCCTGCTTTCATGAGGGAGCACGGGGGAGAGGGAATTCCTGGGACGGTCAGGAGAGGCCGAGGGTCTCGGCGGTGAGCCGGGCGACGAGATCGCAGCCGAAATCCGTGAAGTGCGGACGGCTCACATACAGCCAGTCCTTCTCGGTGATCGCGTCGGCCACCACCGGATTGAGGTCGAAATAGCGCACGCCGAGCTTCTCGCAGCCGGCGCTCACCTGCTCGCCGAAGGCGCGGGCCACCTCGGGGGTGGAGATGTCGCCGTACAGCTCGTCCCAGGTGCCGAGCTTGGAGATCCGGTCGATCTCGTCGAAGAGCAGCCGCTCCTGCGGCGCGTGCCGGTCCCGCACCCACAGGGACATCGGCTGGAGCACGTAGGTCAGCCGCACCTGCGGCCCGGCCAGCCGCCGCCAGGTGTCGAGATGGCGCAGGGTGAGATCGGCGGCGGCGTCGATGACCCGGGGGATGTCCCGGCGCGCCTCGTCCGGCGTGGAGAAGGTGCGGCGGCGCTCGGACCGGCGGCCCAGCAGTTTCGCCGGTTTGCGGTTGGCCTCCCTGATCTCCTCCATCTTGTCGAAGTACTCACCGCAGAAGAAGAACGCGCCGTGGTCGCCCTGCTGCCACTCGGGGAATCTGCCGACGGTCAGGTCGTTGAGCCCGGAGAAGATGACGATTTCATCGATCTCGGGCAGCAGATGACGGTAGAGGGTGAAGAGCAGCAGCTCCTGGGTCGAGTTGTAGCAGCGCCCGCCGAAATTGAGCCAGGGGGCGGAGGGGGCGTGTTTGCGCCAGAGGAGTGAGGGAATCGTGGTGGCGTCGCTGGTGGAGCCGATGCCGAGCACGGATGAGCTGCCGGAGAAGATCCGGACCGGACCGGCGGGAAGCTGTCCGGCGGGGGAGGCGATTTCCCCGTTCGGGCCCCGGGATATCCGGAAGCCGGCCCGGTCCGTGTTGATCACGGCCGACCGGTAGTCGGTCCGGTGGTAGTACATGAGGTAGGGCTGGTAGCGGGTCTCGGCCGGGTCGTTGAATTTTGCGTACTCCTGGAGCTGTGGAGTCAGTTCGTCACGGTGGAGTTTCACTGATGCGTACTCCTCGAAGCTGAATGCGAAGGACTCGAAAAGAACGGACGGCGGGGCGGCTGTTCGACGGGGTCAGTCGCGGAACAGCGGGCCCCGGTGCAGCCTGTGCTGCGCGGCCTGCGCCAGCGGGCGGACCACGAGCTGGTCGATGTTGACGTGCTGGGGCAGGCCGACGGCGAGTGCCACGCACTCGGCGACATCGGCGGCGGTGAGGGGGCGGTCGACCCCTTCGTAGACGGCCGCGGCGCCCTCGGCGTCACCGCGCAGCCGGTTGAGGGCGAACTCCTCGGTCCGGACCATCCCGGGGGCCACCTCGATCACCCGGACGGGCTCCCCGCACAGCTCCAGCCGGAGGGTCTCGCAGAGGGCGTGCTCCGCGTGCTTGGCGGCGCTGTAGCCGCCGCCGCCCTCGTAGTTGACGTGCGCGGCGGTGGAGGTGACGGTCACGATGGTGCCGCCCAGGCCGGCCCGCAGCAGCGGGAGCAGGGCCTGGGTCACGCGCAGGGTGCCGAGCACATTCACGGAGAACATCCGCTGCCAGTCGTCCGGGGAGGCGGCCGGCACCCGCTCGGCGCCGAGGGCGCCGCCGGCGTTGTTGACCAGGAGGTCGCAGGAGTCCAGCGAGGCGGCGAGGCGGCCGACCGCCGCGTCGTCGGTGAGGTCGGCGACGTGGGTGCGCGCGCCGGTCTCGGCCGCGACCTCGCGCAGCCGGTCGGCGCGGCGGGCGACCGCCACGACGTCGAATCCGTCCTTCACGAGCCGGCGTACGGTCGCCGCGCCTATTCCGCTGCTCGCCCCGGTCACCACTGCTGTGCCGGCCACCGGCCACCACCACCCTTTCAGAATTCTGCCCGCGCGGGTGCCCGTGCTGCTGGAGTCGCTGAGGTCCGGGAGGAAAGTCAGGGAATCCGGTCGGGTCCGGCGTGATGTGTATTCTGCGGCTGATCTCATTTGCGCTCGGTTTTGATTCCGCGCATCGGGGACGCTCCCCTGGGTGGGAGATCGCTGAACCGGGCGCGATAATCAGAAATGCGCATTGCGGGAACCTGAGGGGGGGAGTTATGGGGCAAACCGGATTCCCCCTCCGAACCCCCACCCCGAGCCCCCTGCCCGGGCCTGCCGCCCTTGGCCGACCCGGCACCCCCGGCCCGTCTGGGGGCGCCTCCCGGAGGCAGCTCTGGGGAAGTCCGAGGACGGACCTCGCGCCTGACGGGTGACCCGGGCATTCCCAGCCCGTCCGGCGTTTGAGGACGGCCCCCGCACCACGGGTGGCCCGGGCCTGTGTATCCCAGCCCGTCCGGCGTTTGAGGACGGCCCCCGCACCACGGGTGGCCCGGGCCTGTGTATCCCAGCCCGTCCGGCGTTTGGGGACGGACCCCGCACCAAGGGTGGCCCGGGCCTGTGTATCCCAGCCCGTCCGGCGTTTGGGGACGGGCCCTGTGCGACGGGTGGCCCGGGCATTCTCAGCCCGTCCGGCGTTTGAGGACGGACCCCGCACCACGGGTGACCCGGGCATTCTCAGCCTGTCCGGCGTTTGAGGACGGACCCTGGTGCACAGGAGCCCCGCACGCTGCGGGCCACGGTCGGGGGCCAGCCCCCGAACCCCCGCTCCTCAATCGCCGGAGGGGCTGGGTTTGGTCGCCGGAGAGGCTGGGTTTGCTCCGGTCTCCGGAAGGGCCGGGGTGGCTCAGGTCCCCGGAGGGGCTGGGTTTGCTCCGGTCTCCGGAAGGGCCGGGGTGGCTCAGGTCCCCGGAGGGGGCGGGATGGGTGGCTTCTCGGGTGCCGGGCGGTCGGGGGCGCCGCCCCGGGCAGGGGGGGTCAGCCCTGGAATTCGGTCAGGTCGATGGCATGGATCACCAGCGGAAACCCATACCGGGGATGCGTCGCCTCCCCCACCCTCCCCATCCCCAGCTTCCGCATCACATTCTCCGAAGCGTCATTCCCCGGCCGCGCAATACTGATCACCCGATCGAGCCCCCGGTCCTGCAAGGCGAACTCCAGGCTGGCGTGCGCCGCCTCGGAGGCGTACCCCTGTCCCCAGAACGACCGGCCCAGCCGCCACCCGATCTCCACCGCCGGCAGCACCTCCGGCAGGAACTCCGGCACGGAGAGACCGGCGAACCCGATCAGCTCGCCCGAGGCGAGGAGTTCGACGGCGAAGAGCCCGAAGCCCTCCTCGTCCCACTCCTCCTCCCACCGCTCGATCGCGTCGGCCGTCCCCTCCAGGTCCAGCACCGAACCGTCCCCGATCCACTCCATGACCTCGGGGTCCGCGTTGATCTCCGACATGGGCACGAGGTCGTCGTCGTGCCAGCGGCGCAGCAGGAGGCGGGGGGTGCGGATCTCGGTCATGCCCCCCATCCTGCCCAAGGCGCGGCCCCAGCGGTAATCGCCCCCTCCGGCGGGGGCGCGCGGACACCCGTGGCCGACCACAGGGAAGCGCGCCCCCGGCCCCCGTACGCTGGACGCGGCCGCACACGGTGAGCTCCACCGAGGAGGAGTCCTGTCCCGTCCACTGCATTCCCCGGGGGTCCGCCGCGTCTCGCTGGACGCGGCAGGACTGACCCTCTCGGCGCTGCTCGCCGAGCCGTCGGGCCCGCCGCGCGCCACCGTCGTCGCCCTGCACGGCGGCGGCATGAGCGCCGGCTACTTCGACGGCCAGGCCCACCCCACCCTCTCCCTGCTCGCCCTCGGCGCCGCGCTGGGCTACACCGTCCTCGCCGTGGACCGCCCCGGCTACGGCGCGTCCGCTCCCAAGCTGCCCGAGGGCCAGACCCTCGCCGAGCAGAGCGCCGCGCTCCGGCTGGCGCTGGACGACTTCACCTCCCGCCACGCCACCGGCGCGGGCCTGTTCGTCCTCGCCCACTCCTACGGCGGCAAGCTCGCCCTGACCGCCGCCGCGCACGGCCTCCACGACGCCCTCATCGGGCTGGACATCTCCGGCTGCGGCCACCGCTACGCCGCCCCGCCGCCCGAGGTCCGCCCCGGCACCGGTCATGGCACCATCCGGCTCAACTGGGGCCCGCTGGGTCTGTACCCGGTGGAGACCTTCTCGCTCGCCGGCTCCGTCGTCGCCGGCATGCCGGTACGGGAAGGGGCCGAGGCGGCGCGCTGGGAGGAGAGCTTCCCGGCCGTGGCCGCGCGGGTGCGGGTTCCCGTCCGGCTGACCTTCGCCGAGCACGAGGCCTGGTGGCGGCATGACGCCGAGACCCTGGCCGAGCTGTCCCGGCTCCTCGCCGCCCCGCGCGTCCTGGTGGACCGTCAGCCCGCCGCCGGGCACAACATCAGTCTGGGCTGGGCCGCGCGCGCCTACCATCTGCGGGCGCTCGGCTTCCTGGAGGAGTGCCTCCAGCCCCGGGCCGCCGCCGGTGCCGCCGTCTGAGCCTCCCGGCTCCGAGGGGGAACCGCTCGCCCCGAGCGGACAAGTACTGATGTGGACTACTCGATGCATGCCCGTTTACGCGAGGGCGATCCGGCGGCGTTCAGGGAACTGTTCGTGGCGCACTCCGCCCTGGTCCACCGGCACGCGGTGCGCACCACCGGGGACTGGGCCGTCGCCGAGGACGTCGTGTCCCTGACGTTTCTGGAGGCGTGGCGGCTGCGCGGCAAGCTGCGCGACGAGGGGGACAGCCCCCGGCCCTGGCTGATGGGCATCGCCGTCAATGTGCTGCGCAACACCTCCCGCGCCGCCCGCCGCCACCACGCCGCCCTCGCCCGGATGCCCGTCCGTGACACCGTTCCCGACTTCGCCGACGAGCTGGTGGGACGGCTCTCCGACGCGGCCCAGCTCGCCGCCGCCCAGCGCGCGCTGCGCCGGCTGCGCCGCGGCGACCGGGAGGTGTTCACCCTCTGCGTCTGGGCCGGGCTGGGGTACGCGGAGGCCGCCGAGGCGCTCGGGGTGCCCGTCGGCACCGTCCGCTCCCGGCTCTTCCGGGCCCGGGCGCGGCTGCGGAAGCTCGCCGCCGAGGAGCTGGACCGGCCACCTGACCGTAAAGGATGGGAAAAGAACAGAAACCCGGAGGAAAGGGTGGAACCCGCACCCGGTCGCGGACAAGTACAGGGTGGCCGCTCGGAAGCGGCCCGGTCGAATGAGGAGAAGACCCGATGAACCGCACCCCCTGGCGGCGGAGGCAGGAGCCGCTCGACCACGCGGAGCTGGCCCGGCTGCTGCCCGCGCCCGGTGACCCGGATCTGCCGCGCGACCGCCGACGACTCCTGGAGGAGCAACTGATGCGCGAGATCCAGCCCACCCCCGGAACGGACCGGAGTCCGGTGCGGCCCGTGCGGCGCGCCCTGTTCATAGGCGCCCCGCTCACCGCGCTCGCCGTGGCCGGCGTGATGGTGGCCGCCACCCTGGGCGGCGGTGACGACGGCTCGAAGGACACCGCCGGGAGCACGAAGGGGACCGTCGTCCAGTTCGACGCCGGCAGCACGGAGAAGGTGGCCGCCACGGTCTCCCGGATCTCCGCCGCCGCCGAGAGCCGGGAGTTCCCGGAGCCCCGGGCCGACCAGTACCTCTACTTCAAGAGCACCGTCTCGTACCTGCGCGGCGGGGAGACGAACGGCAAGCCCTGGTACGAGGTCGAGAAGCCGCACTCCCGGGAGACCTGGTTCTCCCCCGACGGCCGGAAGGGCCATCTGTACGAGCGGGGGAAGCACATCAGCCTGGACAACGACCGGAGCAACCCGGGGGTCGGCTCGCCGACGTACAACTATCTCAAGTCCCTCCCGGCGGACCCCGACTTCCTGCTGAAGAAGATCTACCAGGACACCAAGGGCCAGGGCAGCGGACCCCACCAGCAGGCCTTCCTCACCATCGGCGATCTGCTGCGGGAGAACGCCGCACCGCCGAAGCTGTCGGCGGCGCTGTACCGGGCCGCCGCCGAGATCCCGGGAGTGGTCGTGGTGGACCACGCGAAGGACGCGGCCGGCCGCGACGGCATCGCCATCGCCCGGGTGGACGAGGAGGACCAGAGCCGCTCGGAGTGGATCTTCGACCGGAAGAGCTACGCCTACACCGGTGAGCGGACCGTCCAGCTCAAGGCTCTCCCCGGGATCAAGGCCGGGACGGTGACCGGCAACGCCGCCGTGCTGGACATCGCCGTCGTGGACAGGAAGCGCGAGCGCCCGGACGGCGACGACCGCCGCTGATCCCGCCACGGCGGCGGCCGGCCCCCGCGCGGACGCGTGCGGGGGCCGGCCGTTCTGCCGTGCGGGCGGCGGTTACGCCCGCTTCCACCACGGCTGGGAGGTGTCGCGCAGCGTATTGGTGCCGCAGTGCACCTCACCGCCGTTCACGTGGTACGTGTACCAGTCGTCGATGTACGCGGTGGTGAACCCCGCCCGGGCGTAGGCGGCGCTCACCGCGGTGCCGAAGATGTCCTTGCCGCCGATGACCGGTCCCCACTGCCTGGCCGCGAGGTAGCGCGAGTCGCTCAGCACCACACCGTTGACCGCGCCGGGTATGTACGCCCCGGTCTGCTCCATGGGCGTGAGCGCCGCCTTCCCGCCGGCCTTCCCGCCGGGCTTCCCCTCCGGAGCCGGCGTCTTCCCCCCGCCCGCCTTGTGGAGCTGGGAGAGGTCGCCGCCGCCCAGCCGCTGGAGCTTGGCACCGGCCTTGGCGCCCGGGCCGAGGTCCCAGCGCGCGTACAGCGCGGGCACCCGTACAACCTCGGCGTCGGTGATCCCGGTCTCGGCCTTCAGCAGCCGCAGATTGGCCTCGATGCGCTCGGTGGCCAGCTTGTTGTCGGCCCGGAACTTCTTGTGGGCCAGCATCCCGCCGATGGTCTCCTTCGGCGCGGGCACCCCGAACTTCCCCGGCACGGAGAACATCTTCTTCCCGCCGTGGCCCTCCGCCCGCGCCTTCTCCAGCAGGGCGATGCCCGCCGCCGGGTCCGCGATCCCGATCCGCCAGCCCCGCGCCGTCTTCGCGGGCAGGAACTGCACGAACTCGTCCACATGGCCCACACCCAGCCAGGCCGTGTCCAGCAGCAGGGGTGACTGCATGCCCTGCGAGGAGAGGAAGGTCCGCATCGACTTGGCCGGCTTGGAGCCGAAGTCGGGGCGGTGGCCCATGATGATCCGGCCCGCCGGGTACTCCTTGCCGCCGTAGGCGTAGGGCGGGATCGTCTCCAGGTTGCCCATGGAGTTGAGGGTGCCCTCCTCGTTCGCCGCGCCCTTGCCGACCTGCACCACCCCCACGTCCCTGCCGCGCAGCTTCTCGAACAGCTCGCGCCCCGCCTCCCGCTCCTGGGCCGAGCGGATCAGCACCCGGATGGCGTGGGTCCGGCCGCCGGGGCCGGTCATGCTCACATAGCCGGGCTCCACGAAGTCCTGCGCCCACGGGTCGCCGTAGCCGGTGAACTTCCGCACCGGCTTGGTGATGCCGGCGGCCTTCGCCTCCCGCTCCAGGTCCTTGACGAACTTGAGCTGCTCGGCCCGGAACTCCGGGTTCTCCGGCAGCGGGCCCATCTCGGTCACCAGCACCTCCTGGGCCCTCTGCCGGTGGTGGTGGGTGAGGACGGGGGCCGTCTTCAGCCGTACGTCGTCCTTGGCGGTGGCGGTCCCGTCGGTGACCCGGAACCGGACGAGGACCTCGCCGTCCCACTTCGCGGCGTCCCGCACCACATCGGTGGCCTCGATGCCCAACTCCACCCCCGAGCGCAGCTCGGCCGCGGTGAGCCGGCCGGTGGGCGGGAGGTGCTTCCAGACACCCGCGCGCTTGAGGAAGAGCCGTGCCTTCCCCTTGCCCACGACGGTGACGCTCCCCGTCGCCCCGGCGGAGGCCCCGGGAAGCGGCACCGTCCTCAGCCGGGCCAGATCCGCGGCGTCGGCCGACCCGTTGAGCACGGTGTCCGCCGCGTCGTGGCAGCGGGCCAGCTGCTCGTCGCTCAGCGGCTTGCCCGCGCCGGTGCGGACCGGGCAGCGCTTGCTGTCGTCGTCGACATTGGGCAGGAGCACCGCGCCCCGCTGCCGGGTCCAGGTGTTCTCACCCGGTGTATCGGAGTCCCCCGTGACATCGACGCCGCCGTCGCGGTTGACGTCCGCCCGCAGATCGGGCCCGGCCGCGGGCGGCGCGGGGGGTGCCGCGGTCGCGGGTGGGCCCACCGTACCGATGAGCACCCCGGCCACCCCGGTGGCCAGTGCGGCGCTCTTCCAACCCTGGATGCCCAAGGTTTTCCCCTCCTCGTTCCACTCTCCTGCCATGCGGATGCTGACGGGGAAGAGCGCGAGGAGGGGCGGGTGGGTTGAGGGGGACCGGTGGGTTCGGCCGAGATGCCCCGCCGGGGGGCCGGGATCTGTCTTGATTCGTACCTTCTGCGACCCCCGGTGGCATCACACCGGAGGCGGTTCCGCACGCCGGAGGGAGCCATACGGGTGGTGTTGATCAGAAGAACTACCTAGCGGCTGCGTCGGTCCTTCGCAACTCGGGATGCGTACACATCATGAGAAAGGTATGTAGATCGCGCCAACAGGATCACCGCACAACAGATCATCAGAAAGCGAGGGGTCATGGCCGCCGTCAGAGTCATCACGGTAAGAAATCTGTGGACCGCCTTCATCACCGCTCTTGTCGCCCTGTTCACCTCCCTGGGGCTGACGGGCAGCGCCACCGCCGCCCGGCACTCCGCGGCGCCGGTGCCGGAGCCGGAGCGGCCGGAGCAGCCGGGCCGGGAGATCGCCGCGGCCGGGGAGGGCCGTACGGGTGAGGGGGGAGCCCGACGGGCCCGCGCGGCCCTACCGGACCAGCGCGTCCGCGGAAAGCGCCGCCGCGCCGGGCGGGCCGCCTCGCCCGGGAGCCGGGCCCCGAGGGCCCAGGCACCCGCGCACCGGGCGGCACGGGCCCAGGTGCCCGCGCAGAGCACACGGTGGAGTCCGGGAGCCCCGGCCAGATCGCTGCCGCCCACCATCAAGCAGCGGATCAGGGCCGAGGCCCACAACGCCTCGCCGTCCGTCCGCAAGCTGCCCGCGCTCGACCCGCTGGCGCTCGACTCCGGTGCGGTGTCGATCGGCTCCCGGGACGCGGAGGACGCGGAAGCGGCCGCCGACCGCTCGGCGCTGACGGCCGCCGCGTGAGGCGCCGGGAGAGAACCAGCCCTCCCGGCACCCCGTACGGCACTCCGCACGGCACTCCGCACGGCACTCCGCGCGAGCCCGGCCGGCCTCACCGCCGCCAACGCCCGCGCCGCGACAGCCACCCGCCGTACAGGGGTCACCCTCGGTACGAGGCCCGCCCCCGCCGGGACGGTCACCCGCCGTACGAGGGTCACCCGCCGCACGAGGTCAGCCCGCGCCGCGACGGCCACCCGCCGTACGAGGGTCAGCGGCGCTCGTCCCGGCCGTCCTCCGCCTCCGCCTCGGCCTCGTCCTGCTTCGCCCGGACCTCGGGGGAGAGCGCGTCCGGACTGCCGTCCACCGACGACAGCCGGTCACGGTCCGACACCTCGGTCGCCGCGGCCGGTTCCACCAGCCAGTCGGGGTTGGCCTGCTTGTCCCACCACTTCCACGCGGCGAAGACCCCGCCGGCCACCACTCCGACGAGCGCGAGCCCCTTGCCCAGACGCGCGGCCCTCGAACGCCGCTCGTGCCTGCGCACCAGCTTCTGAATGTCCTTCGCCGTCACCTGACCGCGCAGTGCGGCCAGCGCGGCGACCGATCGGGCCGCGGCCTCCTCCCGTACGGGCTGAGCGGCGGCCACCGCGTGCTCCACGCGGGGTTTGGTGTAGTCCGCCGCCTGACGAGCGGCCTTCCGGGCCTGATACGCCGCCCGGTGAGCGGCCTCGTCCACTTGCGGCGGTACATGCGGCGCCACATGGGCGCCGTACTGGACGCGGGCCTGGGTACGGGCCTGCCTGGCGGCTTGGGAGACCTTCGGCGCGATACGGACGCGCGCCTCATGTGCGTAATGCGCGGCCTGGCCACGGGCCGAGCCGGCGTAAGGCGCCACCACTTCCGCGGCGTGCAGCACGCTCTCCTTCGCCGAATCGGTCGCGGCACGCACGCTGTCCATGCGGGTCACGGGAATCATCCTCCTCGGTGGCGTTCTCCTGATCTGGGGCGAGCCCCAGTGCGGTACATATCGCCTTTCCGTCTGCTGGCACATCATGCCTGTTGACCGCTGCTCCGGCATGCGGGACGGGCATCCGGGTCATATCCGGACACCACAGGCGACGATGGCATCATTCCTTCCTTTGTGCGCCTTCGCGGCCATGCCCGCGGAGGTCTTTCCGTGTGCCCGGCTCTTCCGTGCGAGGATCGGAGCGTTCAGAAAACGACGTGGAAATCTTTACGGAAGGCAGGACCGTGGCCGAGCAGCTTTACGCCACCCTCAAGACCAACCAGGGCGACATCCAGATCCGGCTGCTGCCGAACCACGCGCCCAAGACGGTCAAGAACTTCGTCGAGCTGGCCACGGGCGAGCGTGAGTGGACCAACCCGCAGACCGGACAGCCCTCCAAGGAGAAGCTGTACGACGGAACGGTCTTCCACCGGGTGATCAGCGGTTTCATGATCCAGGGCGGGGACCCGCTGGGCAACGGCACCGGCGGCCCGGGGTACAAGTTCGCGGACGAGTTCCACCCGGAGCTCTCCTTCAACAAGCCGTACCTGCTGGCCATGGCCAACGCCGGGCCGGGCACCAATGGCTCCCAGTTCTTCCTCACCGTGTCGCCGACCACCTGGCTGACCGGTAAGCACACCATCTTCGGCGAGGTCACCGACAAGGCCAGCGTCGCGGTCATCGACCAGATCGCCGCCACGCCGACCAACCCGCGCACCGACCGTCCGGTGCAGGACGTGGTGATCGAGTCCGTGGTGATCGAGAGCCGCGAGGGCTGATCCCAGCGTGATCCCGGCCGATTCCCGGCCGCCGGGGAACAAAACCGCCCCGTCCATCCGTCTGGATGGACGGGGCGGTGTGTTGATTCAGGAGGGTTGAGGGAACTCATGGACCAGGCGCCAGGCAGTCCGCAGGAGCCGCACGGGCCGAGGGGCGCGTCCGGCCTGCCCGGCTGCTACCGCCACCCGGAGACGGGGACGGGCATCAGCTGTGTCCGCTGCGAGCGCCCGATCTGCCCGCAGTGCATGGTCAGCGCCTCCGTCGGCTTCCAGTGCCCCGACTGCGTGAGACAGGGCTCCGCCACCACCCAGCGGCCCCGCACCATCGCCGGCGGCACC
Source organism: Streptomyces sp. NPDC001889 (assembly GCF_053594535.1). NCBI lineage: Bacteria > Bacillati > Actinomycetota > Actinomycetes > Kitasatosporales > Streptomycetaceae > Streptomyces > Streptomyces sp. NPDC001889. The sequence continues at coordinate 237,168 of NZ_JBSFER010000012.1, read as the reverse complement.
ATCGCCGCCGATCCCTTCCTGGTCACCAAGGTGCTCATCGCGATCAATGTCGCGGTCTACGCCCTGGTGCTCGCGCTCGGCGAGCGGCTGGTCGCCGAGACCAGCCTGGTCGGGCTGGCCTTCAGCCCGGAGCTGGGCCAGGTCGTCGGTGTGGCCGACGGCCAGTGGTACCGCCTGCTCACCGCGGTGTTCCTGCACGAGGAGCTGCCGCACATCCTCTTCAACATGCTCGGGGTCTGGTTCCTCGGCAAGATGGTGGAGCCCGCGCTCGGGCGCAGCCGCTATCTCGCGGTCTATCTGCTCTCCGGCCTCGGCGGCAGCGCGCTCGCCTATCTGCTCTCCGCGCAGAACCAGCCCTCGCTGGGCGCGTCGGGTGCCGTCTTCGGCCTGATGGGCGCCTTCGCGGTGCTGGCCCGCCGGTCGAATCTGGACATGCGCCCGGTCGCCGTGATCCTCGCGATCAGCCTGCTGCTCACCTTCACCCGGCCCAATATCTCCTGGGAGGGGCACATCGGCGGTCTGGTGGTCGGCGCCCTCGTCACCCTCGGACTGGTGTACGCCCCGAGGGCCCGCCGCACCCTGATACAGGGCGGGGTCCTCGCCGTGGCGCTGCTGGCGATCGTGGTGACGGTCGTCGCCAGAACCGTCGCCCTGACCTGATCCACAGCGGCTGAACAGGGACTTTTCCCCGGGCCTGGCACGGCTTGTCCACCGCTTGGGCACCGGTTGTCCACAGCGTGTGGCGAATCCTGCGCATCCCGTACTGAACAGGTGTGCCCCTTGTCCCCGAACCGGGTTTCCCCAGCGGGGACAAGGGGCGCGAGCCTGTCACCGAGATGGCCGACGCAGTCACACCGGCGTCAACATCCTGAAGGTTATCCACAGATCGTCTGACCTTTTCCCCACTGTGGACAACGCTGTGGATAACTTGGGTCAGAGCTTGACACAGAGGAGCCGGCCGGCTCCGCGCGCCACGGCTACTTCCACTGGGTGGAGACGCCGAAGCCCGCGGCGATGAAGCCGAACCCGACGACGATGTTCCAGTCGCCGATGGACTCCAGCGGCAAGCTGCTCTCGGTCACATAGAAAAGGACGATCCAGGCCAGCCCGATCAGGAACAGCGCGAGCATGACCGGGGCGACCCAGCTGCGGTTGGTCAGCTTGATGGCGGTCGCCGTCCGGTTGGCGGGCGGCGGCGTGAAATCGGCCTTCTTGCGGATACGTGACTTCGGCACGAGGGACTCTCCTGTCGATGCGCTGCGTGACCGCGCAGGGAACTGTGGCTGGCGGCCGGGGTCAGGAGCGACGGGGATCACTGCCTCCCCCGGGCGTCCGTTAGCGTAGTGCTTCCGCGGCGCCTGAGGAGATAAGGGTACGTTGAGTAATTCCACCAACTCCAGGCCAGGGCCGGTTGGAATCCTCAGAAGGAGAACCGGCCGGCTGCTGACCGCAGCCGTCTTCGCCCTCGCCGGGCTGATTTTCGTGACCAGTTTCAACACCGCCAAGGGCACCAATCTCCGTACGGACGACTCCCTGCTGAAGCTCTCCGACCTCATCCAGCAGCGCAGCGCCAGAAACGGTCACCTCGACGAGTCCACGGCCGCGCTCCGCGGCGAGGTGGACACCCTCGCCCACCGGGACGACGGCTCCACCAGGGCCGAGGACGAGCGGTTCGGCGCCCTGGAGAAGGCCGCCGGGACCCGGAAGGTGAGCGGCGAGGCGCTGACCGTCACCCTCGACGACGCCCCGCCGAACGCCCAGGCGGCCCCCGGCTACCCCGAGCCGCAAGCCAATGACCTGGTGATTCACCAGCAGGACCTCCAGGCTGTCGTCAACGCCCTGTGGAAGGGCGGCGCCCGGGGCATCCAGGTGATGGACCAGCGGCTGATCTCCACCAGCGCCGTGCGCTGTGTGGGCAACACCCTGATCCTCCAGGGGCGCGTCTACTCGCCCCCCTACAAGATCACCGCAGTGGGTGACCAGGACCGGCTGGAGAAGGCCCTCGACACCTCGCCGGCGCTCCAGAACTACCAGCTCTATGTGAAGGCGTACGGCCTCGGCTGGAAAGTCGACGAGCGCGGGGCGGTGACTCTTCCCGGCTACTCGGGCACAGTGGATCTCCACTACGCGAAGCCCGTGGAGTAGCCGGAGCCGGTGGGGCTGGGGGTGCCGTTCGGTGTCGTTACGGCTGGTCGTGAGAGTCCTCAGTGAGCTGTGTGTCACCGTCGGCACGCTCATCGTGCTCTTTGTGGCCTATGTCATGTTCTGGACGGGTATCAAGGCGGCGGACGCCTCGGACGGGGAGCTGGACCGGCTCCAGGAGCGGTGGTCCCGGGGTCGGGTGGAGGCCCCGGCCGCCGTGCCGCCCCCCGGCCCCGCCCCGGACTCCCCGGCACCGGGGACGACCGCCGCCCCGGAGCCGGCCCCGGCGCCCTCCGCCCCCCGGAAGCCCGCCCCCGCCCCGAAGCCCCCGGAGACCGCCCGGGAGCCGGCGCCCACGGGCGCGCCCGGCCCCGGGCCCGCGTACCGCGACGGCCGGTCCTTCGCCGTGATGTACATCCCCCGCTTCGGCCGCGACTGGGACTGGCCGGTCCTGGAGGGCACCCGCACCGCCACCCTCAAGAGGGGTCTCGGCCACTACGCCGGCACCGCCCCGCTCGGCGGAACCGGGAACTTCGCCGTCGCCGGCCACCGCCGCACCTACGGCGACCCCTTCAAGGACTTCCCCCGGCTCCGCCCCGGGGACCCGGTCGTCCTCACCGACGGCACGACCTGGTTCACCTACCGGATCGCCAGGAAGCCCTTGAAAACGGTCCCGACCGATATCGGAGTGATCAATCCCGTACCGGAGAGGTCGGGATTCAGCCGACCTGGCCGGTATCTGACCCTGACGACCTGCGAGCCGGAGTGGGGCAGCAGCCACCGGCTGATCGCCTGGGCCCGGCTCGACTCCACCCGGCCTGTGACGGACGGCCGGCCCCCGGCTTTCCACAGCTGACCCGCGCGGCCCCGCCGCCCCTTAGTCTGGAGCGGTAACGAACGGAAAGGGACGGCAATGTACGGCTGGATCTGGCGGCATCTGCCGGGCAACGCGTGGGTGCGCGCACTCCTCTCGCTCGTGCTGGTCCTCGCGGTCGTCTACGCGCTGTTCCAGTACGTCTTCCCCTGGGCGGAGCCACTCCTCCCGTTCAACGATGTCACGGTCGACGGAACGGGTGACGGCGCCGGCGCCGGTCCCGGCACCGGCGGGGACGAGGGAGCCGCCCGATGAGCGCACGCATTCTGGTCGTCGACAACTACGACAGCTTCGTCTTCAACCTGGTCCAGTACCTGTACCAGCTCGGCGCGGAGTGCGAGGTCGTACGGAACGACGAGGTCGCCCTCGCCCACGCCCAGGACGGCTTCGACGGCGTACTGCTCTCCCCCGGCCCCGGCGCCCCCGAGCAGGCCGGTGTCTGTATCGACATGGTCCGCCACTGCGCGGACACCGGGGTCCCGGTCTTCGGGGTCTGCCTCGGGATGCAGTCGATGGCGGTGGCGTACGGCGGGGTGGTCGACCGCGCCCCCGAACTGCTGCACGGCAAGACCTCCCCGGTGCTCCACCAGGGCAAGGGCGTCTTCGCCGGGCTGCCGTCGCCGTTCACCGCGACCCGCTACCACTCGCTGGCCGCCGAGCCCGCCGACCTCCCGCCCGAGCTGGAGATCACCGCGGCGACGGAGGACGGCATCATCATGGGGCTCCGCCACCGTGAGCGGGCGGTGGAGGGCGTGCAGTTCCACCCCGAGTCGGTCCTCACCGAGTACGGACATCTGATGCTCGCCAACTGGCTGGAGCAGTGCGGCGACGCCGGAGCGGTCGGACGGTCCGTGGGGCTCGCGCCGGTGGTGGGCAAGGCTGTGGCCAAGGCCCTGGTGTGACCACCGGGCGTCCGGGGGAGGATTCCCGCCCACCCGCCGGATACGGCGACGGGGGACACGGCACCACCGGATACCGCACCGCCGGCCCCGGCCCGGGCCCCGGCGGGTACGGTGCCCCGGGTCCCGGCCCCGGCGCCCCCGGGGGCGTCCCGTACGTCCCACCCCCGTACGACTCGGCGCCGACCGCCCCGATGCCCCTCGTGCCCTCGGGGCCCGGCCGGGCCGAGCGGCGGCGGGCCGCCAAGGGCCGTGGCCGCAAGCGCCCCGCCCCGGCGGCCGGAAAGCGGCCCCCCGCGCCCGTGCCGCCGCCCGGCGGCCCCGGGCGACCGCTCACCCGCGTCGAGGCCCGCCGCGCCGCCAAGGCCGCCAAGGACAGCCCGGCCGTGATCGCCAGCCGGGCCATGGGCGAGCTGTTCATCACCTTCGGCGTGCTGATGCTGCTCTTCGTCACCTATCAGCTCTGGTGGACCAACATCCGCGCGGGCCAGGAGGTCGACAAGGAGCGGAACAAGATCCAGGAGGCCTGGGCCGACGGCCGCAAACCGGGCACCTTCGCCCCGGGCGAGGGATTCGCCATCATGTACATCCCCAAACTCGATGTCGTCGTCCCCGTCGCCGCGAGCATCGACAAGGAGAAGGTGCTCGACCGGGGGATGGTGGGCCACTACAGCGAGGGCAGGCTCAAGACCGCGATGCCCTCGGACCCGACGGGCAACTTCGCCGTCGCGGGCCACCGCAACACCCACGGCGAGCCCTTCCGCTACATCAACCGTCTCCAGCCGGGCGACCCGATCGTGGTCGAGACCCAGGACACGTACTACACCTACGAGATGGCGAGCATCCTGCCCCAGACCCCGCCGTCCAACGTCAAGGTGATCGGGCCGGTGCCGCCGGGCTCCGGATTCGAACGGCCCGGCCGGTACATCACCCTCACCACCTGTACGCCGGAATTCACGAGTACCTACCGGATGATCGTGTGGGGCAAGATGGTCGAGGAACGGCCACGCGGCAAGGGCAAACCGGACGCGCTCGTAGGCTGATACCGGCCATTGCTGAATCCAGACGGGAAGAGAAGCAGTGTCACGTGCGCGGAGCCGGGTCGCCGGCGTCATCAGTGTCCTCGGTGAACTGCTGATCACCGCCGGCGTGATCCTCGGCCTCTTCGTCGTCTACTCGCTCTGGTGGACCAATGTCCTCGCGGACCGCGAGTCCTCGCGGCAGAGCGACCGGATGCGCGAGAACTGGGCCGACCGGGTCGGCAGCGGCAACGGCCCGGGGGTGCTCAACACCAAGGACGGCATCGGCTTCCTCCACGTACCCGCCATGAAGAACGGCGAGGTGCTGGTGAAGAAGGGCACCGACACCAAGGAGCTGAACGACGGCATCGCCGGCTACTACACCGAACCGGTGAAGTCGGCGCTCCCCTGGGACCGCAAGGGCAACTTCACCCTCGCCGCGCACCGGGACGGCCACGGCGCCAAGTTCCACAACATCCACAAGATCAAGGACGGCGACCCGATCGTCTTCGAGACCCGGGACACCTGGTACGTCTACAAGGTCTACAAGTCGCTGCCGAAGACCTCCAAGTACAACGTGGATGTGCTCAAGCCGGTCCCGAAGGAGTCGGGGAGGACCACGGCGGGCCGGTACATCACCCTGACCACCTGCACCCCCGTCCTGACCTCCGACTACCGCTACATCGTCTGGGGCGAACTGGTGCGGGAGGTCAAGGTCGACGCGGACCGCACCAAGCCCGCCGAACTGCGCGGCTGAGCACCGTCTCCCCACAGCACAGAGCCCCGGCACCCTTCCCAGGGTGCCGGGGCTCCTCCGCGTGCCGGCCGGGGCCGGGGTCCTACCGCCGCATGCCTATGCCGCCGATGAACCCGCCGTCACCGTCGCCGTCGCCCCCGTCGCTGTCACCGCCGGAGTTGTCGCCGCCGTTCTCGCCGCCGTTGTTGCCCTCGGCCGCGCCCCCGTTGTCCCCGCCGATGTCGAGGGTGGTGACCCCCACCTGCTGGTTCGCCGCGGCCTGGGAACCGGCCACCGGGTCCTGCGCGATCACCTGGGCGGTGTCCTTGTCCGAGCCCTTGATCTCACCGATCTGGAGACCGGCCCCCGTCAGCAGGGCCTTCGCCTCGCCGAGCGTCTTGCCCTGGAGGCTCGGCACCTGGATGGTCTGCGCCGGTCCCTTGGAGACCTTCAGCGTCACCGTGGTGTTCTTGGCCGCCTTGCTGTCCCCCTCGGGGGTCTGGCCGATGACCTTGTCCTTGGGCTCCTCGGAGTCGACGTACTCCGTGTTCACCTGGAAGTCCAGGAACTGGAGCTGCGACTGCGCCTGCGCGAGCTGGTTGCCGACCACCTTGGGCACGGTCTGGAGCTGCTGGGTCGCCACCGTGATGGTGACCGTCGTGCCCTTCTCGACCATGCTGTTCTGCGCCGGGTCCTGCTTGAAGACGGTTCCGGCGTCGGCCTGGGAGGTCTCGACCTCCTTGACGTCGACCTTGAAGCCCTTGCGCCGCAGCGCGTCCTGCGCGCTGTCCTTGGACTTCTCCACCACGTCGGGCACCTCGACCTTGGGTGCGCCCTCGGAGAGCACATACGTGATGGTCTCCCCCTCCGCGATGGTGCCGTCGGCCGGCGACTGCTCGCAGATCCTGCCCTTGGGCTGGTCGCAGCGCTCCCTGCCGGACTCCTGGAGTTCGACGCCCGCGTTGGTGGCGTCCGCCTGGGCCTCCTCCACCGTCTTGCCCACCAGCACGGGCACATCCACATCGCCCTTGCCGGCGTCCGGGCCGAAGACGGCGCGGCCGATCAGCACCGCTCCGATCAGCACCAGGATGCCCGCGACCACCAGCAGCACCGTGGACGTGCTGGACTTGCGCTGACGGCGCCGGCCCCGGCCGTCGTCATAGGCGCCGAAGCCCCCATCGTCCGGGTTCATGGGCGGCAGCATCGAGGTCTGGGCGGCGGCGTGGTCGGAGTGCCGCAGCGCCGTGGTGGCCTGCTCCTCCTGCGGATAGCCGTAGCCGACCGCACCCATCGCCGCCGTCGCCGCGACCGGCTGGCCGTCGAGGCACGCCTCGATGTCGGCCCGCATCTCGTCCGCGGACTGATAGCGGTAGTCGGGGTCCTTGACCAGCGCCTTGAGGACGATGGCGTCCATCTCGGGGGTGATCTCGGCGTCGAAGTTCGACGGCGGCTGCGGCTCCTCGCGGACATGCTGATACGCCACCGCCACCGGCGAGTCGCCGATGAACGGCGGGCGCACCGTGAGCAGTTCGTAGAGCAGACATCCGGTGGAGTACAGATCGGAGCGCGCGTCGACCTGCTCGCCCTTGGCCTGTTCCGGGGAGAGGTACTGGGCGGTGCCGATGACGGCGGAGGTCTGCGTCATCGTCATCCCGGCGTCACCCATCGCACGGGCGATGCCGAAGTCCATCACCTTGACCTGGCCGGTGCGCGTCAGCATGACGTTCGCCGGCTTGATGTCACGGTGGACGATGTTGTTGCGGTGCGAGTACTCCAGCGCCTGGAGGATGCCGGTGGTCATCTCCAGCGTGCGCTCCGGGAGGAGCTTCCGGCCGGAGTGCAGCAGCTCTCTGAGCGTGGAGCCGTCGACGTACTCCATCACGATGTACGGGATGGAGACCTGGTCGACGTAGTCCTCGCCGGTGTCGTACACCGCGACGATCGCCGGATGGTTGAGCGAGGCGGCCGACTGGGCCTCACGGCGGAACCGGGCCTGGAAGGACGGGTCGCGGGCGAGATCGGCCCGCAGCGTCTTCACGGCGACGGTGCGGCCGAGCCGGGTGTCGTGGGCGAGGTAGACCTCCGCCATGCCACCGCGGCCGAGCACCGAGCCCAGTTCATACCGCCCGCCGAGGCGACGCGGCTCTTCCATAGCTGTTCCAGCCCTCTCCGTCGGTCCCCACCGCACCGACGCGAGGTCCGGCGGTGTGCTGTTCGCGACTACGCTACCGGGCACCTCCCGCCCGTTCGGTCCGTGACCGTCACCTGATACCCGACCGGTATCCCGATCTGCGGTGATGACGGACAGAGGTGACCGGGGTCACTCCCTGCTGTCGAGAACGGCCTTCATCACATCCTTGGCGACCGGGGCGGCGAGCCCGCCGCCGGTGATGTCGTCCCGGGCGGTGGCGCCCGAGTCCTCGACGATCACGGCGACGGCGACCGGGGAGCCCTCGTCGGTCTTGGCGTACGAGATGAACCAGGCGTAGGGGCGCTTGCTGTTGTTCGCGCCGTGCTGGGCGGTACCGGTCTTGCCGCCGACCTTCACACCCCCGCCGATTTGGGCGTTCCTGCCGCTGCCGCTGGTGACGACGTTCTCCATCATCTGCTGGACGAGCTGCGCGGTCTCCTGGGAGACGGGACGGCTCATCTCCTCCGGGTCGGTCTTCTCGATCACGTCGAGATCGGGTGACTCCAGCTGGTCGACCATGTACGGCTTCATCAGCTTGCCGTCATTGGCGATGGCGGCGGTGACCATGGCCATCTGGAGCGGCGTGGTCGCGGTGTTGAACTGGCCGATGGCGGAGAGGGAGTTCTCGGAGCGCTCCATGTCCTTGTCGTAGACCGACTCGGCGGCCCGCACCGGCGTCAGCAGCTCGGGGTCGTTGAAGCCGAACTTCTCCGCCGTCTCCAGCATCTTGTCCCGGCCGACATCGTCGGCGAGCTTGGCGAAGACCGAGTTGCAGGAGATCTCCAGCGCCTTCTTCAGGCTGACGTTCTCGCACCCGGAGACGAGGTTCTTCATCGGGGTGCGGGTGTTCGGCAGGATGTACGGCTCGGGGGTGTCCGTCGGCGCGTTGACGTCCTCCACCGCGCCGTGCTCCAGGGCGGCGGCGGCGGTGAGCACCTTGAAGGTCGACCCGGGCGGGTAGATCTCGCGCAGCGCCCGGTTGAGCATGGGCTTGTCCTTGTCCTTGCCCAGCGCGTTCCACGCCTTGGCGTCGGAGTCCGCGTAGCCGGCGAAGGAACCGGGGTCGTAGGACGGTGTGGAGGCCAGCGCGAGGATCTTCCCGGTCTTCGGCTCGATGGCCGCGACGGCGCCCTTCTTCTTGCCGAGCCCCTTCCAGGCGGCCTTCTGGGCGGCGCCGTTCAGCGTGGTGACGACATTGCCGCCCTTCTTCTTGTCACCCGTGAACATCGCCATGGTGCGGTCGAAGAAGAGCTGATCGGAGTTGCCGGAGAGGATGCCGTCCTCCAGCTTCTCCAGCTGGTTGGCGTCGAACGCCTGCGAGGCGTAGCCGGTGACCGGGGCCCACATGGGCCCGTCGGCGTAGGTCCGCTTGTAGACGAAGTCGGAGTCGTCGGTCTTCACGGAGCCGGTGATCCGCTTGCCGTCCACGATGATGTTGCCGCGCTCGCTGGCGTACCGGTCGATCTGGATACGGCGGTTCTTCGGGTTCTCGTTCAGCTCGTCCGCCTCGACGTACTGGAGCCAGTTGGTGCGCACCAGCAGGGCGAGGATCAGCACTCCACAGAAGATCGCGATCCGGCGCAGGGGCTTGTTCACGGTCGGACCACCTGGGTCATCTCGGCGTCGGGGGACGGAGCGGGCGCGGGTGCGGGCCTGCGGGCGGTATCGCTGATACGGATCAGAATGGCGATCAGCGCCCAGTTGGCGATCACCGATGAACCGCCCGCCGCGACGAACGGCATCGTCATACCGGTCAGCGGGATCAGACCCATCACACCGCCGGCGACCACGAAGACCTGGATCGCGAAGGCGCCGGAGAGACCGACGGCGAGCAGCTTGCCGAAGGGGTCGCGGGCGGCGAGCGCGGTGCGCACGCCCCGCTCCACGATGAGGCCGTAGACCATGAGGAAGGCCATCATTCCGGCGAGCCCCAGCTCCTCGCCGACCGTGGAGAGGATGAAGTCGGAGTTGGCGGCGAAGCCGATCAGGTCGGAGTTGCCCTGGCCGAGGCCGGTGCCCAGGGTGCCGCCGGCGCCGAAGGACATCAGCGCCTTGCCGATCTGGTCGCTCTGCGCCCAGGTCTCGTCACCGAAGGGGTTGAGCCAGAACTCCACGCGCTGCTGGACGTGCGGCTCGAAGGTGGCGACGCCGACCGCGCCGGCCGCCGACATCAGCAGACCGAAGACGATCCAGCTGGTGCGCTCGGTCGCGACGTACAGCATGATCACGAAGAGGCCGAAGAAGAGCAGCGAGGTGCCGAGGTCGGTCTCGAACACCAGGATGAGGATCGACATCGCCCAGACCACCAGAATCGGTCCGAGGTCGCGCCCGCGCGGCAGGTACAGACCCATCACCCGGCGGCTGGCGAGCGCGAGGGCGTCCCGCTTCACCATGAGGTAGCCGGAGAAGAAGATCGCGATGATGATCTTGGCGAACTCGCCGGGCTGGAGGTTGACCGGGCCCAGGCTGATCCAGATCTTCGCGCCGTTGCGGGCGGGGAAGAACATCGGGAGGATCAGTAGGACCAGCGCCACCGCCATCGAGATGTAGGTGTAGCGCTGGAGGATGCGGTGGTCCTTGAGGAGCAGCAGCACGGCCACGAAGAGCGCGATGCCGATCGCCGAGTACAGCATCTGCTTGGGCGCGTCGGGCGAGAAGGACCCCCACTGGCGCTGGGCCCGCTCGATCAGCCGCTGCGACTGGTCCAGCCGCCAGATCAGCACCAGCCCGAGGCCGTTGAGCAGCACCGCGAGCGGCAGCAGCAGCGGGTCGGCGTACTTGGCGAACTTCCGCACCACCAGGTGTGCCACGGCGGCGAGCAGGCCGAGCCCCAGTCCGTACCCGAGGACTCCGGTGGGCAGCTTGCCGTCGAGGGCGAGCCCCACATTGATGTACGCGAAGACCGGGACGGCGACCGCGAACGCGAGCATCATCAGCTCGGTGTTGCGGCGGCTCGGTGCTTCGATCGCGCCGATCGTGGTGGTGTTGGTGACAACGCTCATGGTGGAGAAGGCCCCCTACGGCTGATTACTGCTTACCGCAGTTCGAGGCCAGCTTCTGCTCGTCCTCCGAGAGGGTGGGGCCCGGAGTAGGAGAGGGAGAGGCAGCGGTCGGTTTCTTCTTGTCGTCGTTCCGGGCGGTGGGCACCCCGGTGGTGCCGCCCGCCTCGCCCTCGCCGGGCGGTGGCGCGCTCGCCCGGTCGGCGGCGTCGCGGCGCTGCTCCTCCTTCTTGCACGCGGAGGCCTGCGCGGCGAGTTCGCCGATCTTGGTGCGCGCCTTGCCGAGGCTCTTCTGGGTGATCGTGGCCTCCACCTGCTTGCGCTGGTAGGGCGGCAGATACCTCAGCTCGATCTCCGGGTGGTCCCTCTCGACCTTCGAGAGCGAGATCCACGCCAGGTCCTGGCTGATGCCCTGGTAGAGCGCGACGTTCCCGCCCTTGGTGCCGACGTAGTACTGGGTCTGCGTCCAGCGGTAGCCGCCGTACAGACCGCCGCCGACGACCGCGAGGGCGAGGACGGCGATGAGGGATCTCTTCAGCCAGACGCGTCCGGCGCGGGGCTTGACCAGGTCGTCGTCGCCGTAGGCGTCGAAGCTGTTCTCGGACGGCGGTCCGTCGTAGCCGTCGCCGCCGCCGGACGGGCCGAAGCCGCCGCCCTGGGGCGGTACGGGACGGCCGAGACCGGCCGCGCGGCCGGCCGGGGTCTGCATGGCGCCGCCGTCGTTCAGCTGGAGCTGGTTCTCGGCGACCGCGCCCACGACGACAGGGGTGTCGCTGAGCTGCCCGGCCAGGGTGTCGTTGGCGTCGGGGTCCAGCACATCGGCGACGATGCAGGTGATGTTGTCCGGGCCGCCGCCGCGCAGGGCGAGCTGGATCAGGTCCTGGATGGTCTCCTGCGGGCCCTGGTAGCTCGCGAGGGTCTCCTCCATCGTCTGGTGGGAGACCACCCCGGAGAGCCCGTCGGAGCAGATCAGATAGCGGTCCCCGGCGCGGACCTCGCGGATGGAGAGATCGGGCTCGACGTGGTCGCCGCTGCCCAGCGCGCGCATCAGCAGCGAGCGCTGCGGATGCGTGGTGGCCTCCTCCTCGGTGATCCGGCCCTCGTCGACCAGCCGCTGCACCCAGGTGTGGTCCTGGGTGATCTGGGTCAGGACGCCGTCCCGCAGCAGATAGGCGCGGGAGTCGCCGACGTGGACCAGGCCGAGGCGCTGTCCGGTCCAGAGCAGGGCGGTGAGCGTGGTGCCCATGCCCTCCAGCTGGGGATCTTCCTCGACCATCAGCCGGAGCTGGTCGTTGGCCCGCTGCACGGCGGTGCCGAGCGAGGTGAGGATGTCCGAGCCCGGCACATCGTCGTCGAGCTGCACGAGGGTCGAGATGACCTCCGAGGAGGCGACCTCGCCCGCCGCCTGGCCGCCCATGCCGTCGGCGATGGCCAGCAGGCGGGGCCCGGCGTAGCCGGAGTCCTCGTTGCCCTCCCGGATCATGCCCTTGTGCGAGCCTGCGGCGAAGCGCAGAGACAGACTCATGCGCACCTCGCCCGTCGGCTCGGGGTACGGCCGGTCTCGTCGAGCCACACTGCCCACCCTCCGGTCGGGAGCCGGTCCCGGTCCGCTTCCGGGACCGCTGTGGCTCGCTCGCTCCGCTCGCTCATTGTCGTACTACTTCCGCAGCTCGATGACGGTCTTGCCGATGCGGATCGGCGCGCCCAGCGGAATCGGTGTCGGTGTGGTGAGCCGGGTCCGGTCGAGATAGGTGCCGTTGGTGGACCCGAGATCCTCGACGATCCACTGGCCGTCACGGTCCGGGTAGATCCTGGCATGCCTGCTGGACGCGTAGTCGTCGTCCAGCACGATCGTGGAGTCGTGCGCCCGGCCCAGGGTGATGGTCTGGCCCTGGAGCGCGACCGTGGTGCCGGTGAGGGTGCCCTCGGACACCACCAGCTTGGTGGGCGCCCCGCGCCGCTGGCGGCTCCCGGACTGCTGCCGCTGCGGTGGTGGCGCCGCGGGTTGGCGCGCCTGCGGGGGACGCGCGTCGGCGTTGCGGCGTGAGCCGCGCTGCGTGACGCGTGTCCCGAACAGATCGCTGCGGATGACCTGAACGGCCACGATGACGAACAGCCACAGAACGGCCAGGAAACCCAGCCGCATGACCGTCAGGGTCAGCTCTGACATTGCCCCCGCTTCACCCTTCGGCTTGCCGGTAAACGATGGTGGTGCTGCCCACGACGATCCGCGAGCCGTCGCGGAGCGTAGCGCGGGTGGTGTGCTGCCCGTCCACCACGATGCCGTTGGTGGACCCGAGATCCTGGATCGTCGAGGGCGTTCCGGTCCGGATCTCACAGTGCCGGCGCGAGACGCCGGGGTCGTCGATCCGCACATCGGCGTCGGTGCTGCGGCCCAGCACCAGCGTCGGGCGGGAGATCTGATGGCGGGTGCCGTTGATCTCGATCCAGCGCCGCGTCTGGGCGCCCGGCAGCGGCCCGGGGCCGCCCGCCGGGCCGCGGTCCGGTACGGCGGTGGGGCCGGGGCGGCCGCCGGGCGGCGGGCCGGGCGGCATCGGGGGCGCGGCGGACGGCGGATAGCCGTACCCGCCGGGTGCCGCTCCCGCCGCCGGGGCGCCCGCGTCGGGGCGCGCGCCGGCCTCGGGGCCGCCGGAGGACTGTGACGTACTCGACGCGAGGGTGCGGCTGCGCACCCGGTACAGACCGGTGTCGAGGTCGTCGGCCTTCTCCAGATGGACCTTGATCGGGCCCATGAAGGTGTAGCGCTGCTGCTTGGCGTAGTCGCGCACCAGGCCGGCCAGCTCGTCGCCGAGCTGCCCGCTGTAGGGGCTGAGGCGCTCGAAGTCCGGGGCGCTCAGCTCCACGATGAAGTCATTGGGGACGACGGTCCGCTCGCGGTTCCAGATCGTCGCGTTGTTGTCGCACTCGCGCTGGAGGGCGCCGGCGATCTCGACGGGCTGGACCTCGGACTTGAACACCTTGGCGAAGGTGCCGTTGACCAGGCCTTCGAGTCGCTGCTCGAAACGCTTCAGGACTCCCATCGGGCACCTCCTCCGTTGCTGCCGTCCTGATACTGCTTACTGATCGTATCCACGCGTCGGGAAATCGGCTGGTTCCCCTTGTCTGCCCCGTTGATGAGTGTCACCTCTCACACGGATCGTAGAGGCGGCCTCATGACAGTGTCCCGCACCCGGGGGACCCCGGTCGGGCGCGGGGGCGGACCGGGCGCGGGCCGCCGTCCCTTCCCGGCCCGTTCCCTGTTCCTTCCCTGTACGGGGCGGTGCGCTCCCCCTGTTCCCGCGTCTGTTCGCCCGCCGGGTCGGGCAAACAAACGGATGTGATTCCACCCTGTGCACCGTGCTAATCTTCTGCATGTCGCCAGGGGGAAGCACCGGTCACGGTGAGCAGCCCGGACGACAGCACCCAATGCGCGGGTGGCGGAATAGGCAGACGCGCTGGATTCAGGTTCCAGTGCCCGAAAGGGCGTGGGGGTTCAACTCCCCCCTCGCGCACAGAGAAACCGTTGAACGGGTTCTCACCAGAGACGAAAGTCCTGGTGAGGGCCCGTTTTTCGTTGATCCGCACGGTCGTGCGCCCCGGTGTCGACGGTGTACGGATGTGACGTAGCTCACGTGGTGTGCGGCGGTGCGCCGGGCGCCTCGGGGTGCGCCCGGCGCGACCGCCGGGGTCAGGGCCGGGTGCCGGAGGCGCCCAGGGCGGTGTCCGGGTCCCGGCCGCCCCAGCCCCCGGGGGTGCGCCACAGGACATGGACGCCGAAGACCTCGCGGACGGTGTCGGCGGACCAGTCCTCGGCGGGCGGTTCGCAGAGGACGAGGTGGAGGCGGACGGCCGGGGCGGGCAGCGTGTGGTTGATCTCCAGGAGGCGGGTCGCCCCCGAGCGGAGGTCCGCGTAGCCGGAGCGGCCGATGCCCAGGACCTCGTAGAGGAACAGACCCTCGCCGGTGACACAGCTGACATCGGCGACCGGTGAGTCACCGGGCTGGAGATCCGCCCACAGCAGGGCCGACTTCAGCGCGTGGCGGACCGCCTCGTGCTTCCTGCACGTGCGGTCCTCGGAGGCCGAGGTCTCCAGCGCGCGCAGGAAGCCCTCCTTCGTCGTGACGGCCGGTGCGGCGGGGGCTTCTTCGGTGGCTGTCATGGGCTCGGGTGCTCTCTGCTCGGGGGCGTTCTCGGCGTCCGGTTCCGGTTCCGGTTCCGGGTCCGGGTCCGGGTCCGGGTCCGGTTCTGTTTTCTGGCCTGTTCTCGGGCCGGCTTCCGGTTCTGGCTCCGGTGTCGGTTCCGGTTGAGGGCCGGGTTCCGGATCGGGTTCCGCGGCGGCTGCCGGGCGGGCGCTGAGGGTCTCCCGCGCCCGCGCCAGGGCCTCGGTCCAGCCGGAGGCCGCCAGCTCGTCCCGGAGGCCGCCGGCGTCCAGGCTGCCGTCCTTGAGCGCGCGGTTGGCCCCCGCCACCAGGTCGCGCAGGACGCCCAGGCGCTCCCTGTCCGGGGAGCCGAGCACCCGCCGCACGTCCACCCAGTCCGCCTGGTCCCGGCGGAGCACACGGTTGGCCATGCCCTGGAGCTCGGAGAGCCGGCCGCGGGCGTCCGGCGGAAGGTCCCCTCCGGCACCGGTCAGTTCGTCGAACACGCCGAGCGCCGCCGCGTAGCGCTCCGCCATTCTCGGCGAGATGGGCTGCCGGCCGCGCTGATCGGCGCTGAGGACACTGTGGTTGGTCTCGTTGGCGAAGACCCAGCAGTCCAGCTCCTGGCCCGCGCGCGGGGGCGCGGAGCCGTGCCGGACGGTCAGCACCAGCGGCCGGTCGGTGGAGGGCGTCAGCGCCCTGACCCGGTACCGGCCGCCCGGACCGGGGCCCAGGACCCGTACCCGGATGTCGGTCCCGATCTCGGGCGGCGCCTCTCCCGCCGCTGTGCCCTCCCCGGCCGCCGTGCTCCCGTCCCCCGCTGTGTCCGCTGTGTCCTCTCCGGCCGCCGTGTCCTCTCCGGCCTCGGGCGCCGGCGGTTCCGGGGCGGCCTCGGCGCCCGTGAGGAGCCGGGGGAGCGGGGAGGTGTGCAGCACGGTCAGGCTCTGCGTGCTGCGCGTGAGCGCGATGTAGAGCTGCCGGAGGCCGGTCGGCCCCCGGTCGGCGATACCGGCCGGCTCCAGGACCAGGACATGGTCGTACTCCATCCCCTTGGCCTGCGCGGCGGCCAGCACCGAGACCGACCCGCGCCGGGCCTCCGGGACGCCGTCGCTCCGGTCGAGCCGGTGGCCGATCTCCTCCACCCGGTCCCAGCCGTCGGGGACGATGACGGCGACGGAGCGCGGAGTGTGCCCGTCGTCGGTGCCGACCAGCCGGCTCACCTCGGCGGCGGTGTCGTCGAGCAGGCGCCCGGGCGTCGTCGGCAGGGTCCGCACGGCGCCCTCGCCCGCCTCCCGCACGGCCTGCGGGAAGGGCAGCGCGGGGGCGACCGCCCCGGCGAGGGGCGCGACGAACCCCATGATCTCCGCCGGTACGCGGTAGCCGGTGTTCAGCACGGCGACCCGCCAGTCCCCGTGGTCGGAGAGGATCGTGCCGAGCAGATCCCAGTCGGCCGGGATGTGGGGGCCGGTGGACTGCGCGAGGTCGCCGAGGACCGTCATGGAGCCGCCGACGGCGCAGCGCCGGCGCAGGGCGCGGGCCTGCATGGGGGTGAGGTCCTGCGCCTCGTCGACGACGATGTGCCCGTACCGCCTGGGGGTCTCCCCGGCGATGAGGAAGCGGAGTTCCTCCAGACAGACCTGGTCGTCGAGGGTCCAGGGGTCGGCGTCGGCGGTGGCGGCCCGGGGGCGGTGCAGGGCCCGCTGCTCCTCCTCGTCGAGTACGCCGTCGGCACAGGCCCTCAGGAGGTCGGGCGAGTCGTAGAGGCCGCGCAGGGCCTCCCGGGCGCCCGGTGACGGCCAGAGCCGCTCGACGAGCCGCTCGACCCGGCGATTGCGCTCCAGGTCGCGGCGGATCGTGCCGCCCTGGCCCCGGCGCGGGGCGATGGCGGCCAGTTCCCGCAGCAGACGGTCGACGAAGAGGCTGCGGAAGCGCTCGCGGCGCTGCCGGTAGGGGGCGTCGCCGTCGCGGGCCTCCTCCAGGAGGGCCAGGATCTCCGAGCGCGGCACGCGCAGGGTCGTGCTCCCGGCGGTGACGACCACGGTGGGCTCGTCGCCCTCGAAGGCGGGCGCGGTGGTGAGTTCGTCGAGCGCCTCGGGACGGGCCTCGTTCTCGATCCGGCGCCGCAGCACGGCCGCCATGCGCTCGCCGGACTTCACCCGGCGGGCCGCGGCGCTGTCGGTGCCGAGGATCTCCCCGTCCCAGAGGCGGTTGAGCTGCACCGCGTTGACGTCCCGGGTGCCGAGGGTGGGCAGCACCTGGCCGACGTAGTCGAGGAACCGCTGGTGGGGGCCGATGACCAGCATGTCCCGGGCCGTGAAGTGCCCGTTGTCGACGAGCCAGGTCACCCGGTGCAGACCGACCGCGGACTTGCCGGTGCCGGGGCCGCCCTGGACGACGAGGATGTCGGAGGGGGAGCCGGTGACCAGCTCCATCTGGTCGCGCCGGATGGTCTCCACGATGTCCCGCATCCGGCCGCCGCGCGAGCGCCTCAGCTCCTGGAGCAGGAAGTCGTCCGGTTCGGGCGATGCGCGGCGCGCGGGGCGGACGGCGTCGCCGGGGGTACGGGGCGGCTGAGGCTCCCCGCCCGGTACGGCCGGTGGGGCCGCGCGCCCGGCGGCCGTCCCGGCCCCCTCCGCGGCCGGCCGCTGCTCCGGTACGCCGGCGGGGGCGGCCTTCGCGGGAGCCGTGGAGATCTCGTCGAAGTAGCTCTCGACCACCCGGCGGACACAGCGCAGTTGCCGCCGCAGGACCACATCGCCCGGTGCGTCGGGCCGCGCCTCGGCCCACTTCCTCGCCAGCGGGCTGGTCCACAGCAGGACCACCGGATCGTTCGCGGTGTCGCGCACACCCCGCCGTCCGATGTACCAGGGCCGGGGCTCCTCACCGGGTTCGTCCGGCGCGTCGACCCGGGCGAAGACCAGGGCCTCGTCGCCGAGTCCGCCGTAGGCCGCGGCCCGCGCCTCCGCGTCCCTCCGGTTGGCTATGCCGTCCTTGCCGCTGGCCGACGCCGTCGCCGCCTGGGCTCCGCTCATCTCGGCCAGCCGTGCGGTGTAGCAGTCGTACGCGTGGTCCACCGCCCGCTGCTCGGCGGCGAGGACCTCGTCCCGTGTGGTGGCGTTCATCCGCTCCTCCCTGCGGCGCCGACGGACGCCGCTACGGGCCTGCGCCCGTACCCCGCTGAAACAACTATCAGAGAGCGGGCGGTGACGGGCGGTCAGTGCGCCGGTTCGTGGGCCGGCGCTCCCGTGCCGGGCCCGGGGGAGGCCGGGGCGCGACGTTCGTCGTGCCGGGGGAGGACGAAAGTGGGCGGATTCCCGGCCGGACCGCCATCTAGGGTGCCGGACGTGAACATCTCTTCGAGGGTCCTGGCCGGGGTGCGGGCGGGGTGGACCTGGCTGGGGGCGCCCGGACCGCCCCCGCCCGGCGCCGGCGGACACGGGACGCGGTCCGCGCGGCCGGGGGCTTCGGCGGTGCCGGGGCGCGGGGCGGGGGACGAACTGGTGCTCGCGCTCGTACTGGCGCTGCTGGCCGCCGGTACCGAGAAGCTGGCGGGGGCCGACGGAGCGCGTGTCCTGGGTGCCTGCGTCGGCGCCGCGGTGCTCTCGCCGCTGCGGCGCCGGCTCCCGCTGCCGGTGCTGGTCGTCACCGCCGCGCTCGCCGCGGAGGTCGTGGGCCTCTTCGGGCTCCAGCTGGTGGCCGGCTGGTCGGCCGGGCGCCGGATCGCCGGGATCCGGAGGGTCCTGGCCGCGTTCACCGGCGCGTATCTCGCCTTTCTGGGCGCCACCGCGCTCGCCGGGCCCGGGCCGCTGGTGGCGATGTTCCCGATCCTCACCCTCGCCTTTCTGGCCACCGCGGTGATACCGGGGCTGGCCGGCCGGCACTGGAACCAGCGGCAGACCCTGCTCCGGGCCGTGCAGGACCGCAACGCCCAGCTCCTCTTCGAGCGGGAGCTGGTCGCGGGCCAGGCGCGGCTGCTGGAGCGGCAGCGGATCGCCCAGGACATGCACGACAGCCTCGGCCACCAGCTGGCGCTGATCGCCGTGCACACCGGCGCCCTAGAGGTGGACCCCGAGCTGACCGGGCGGCAGCGGGAGGCGGTCGGGGTGCTCCGGAGCGCCTCGGTGACCGCGATGCACGAGCTGCGCGAGGTCGTCGGAATCCTGCGGGACGGGATCGAGGACGGCGGCGGGAGCGGAGCCGAGGGCCGGCGCGGTGTCCGGGCAGGGGGCGCCGGGAGCACGGGCGCGGATGCGGGCGCGGGGCCGCGCGCGGGCGGGCCGGTTCCGGGCGCGCCCGACGGGCCGGGGCGGGCGCGGCGCGGCACCGCCGGTGTCCAGGGCCTGGTGGAGGCCGCGCGGGCGGCGGGCACCTCGGTGGAGCTGCGCCGCGAGGGGGAGCCCCGCCCGCTCGCGGCGGCGGCCGACCACGCCGCGTACCGGATCGTGCAGGAGGCGCTGACCAATGCCTACAAGCACGCCCCCGGCGCCCCGATCGCGGTGGCGCTGCGCTACGAGCCCGATGCCCTCGTCGCCGAGATCGTCAGCGGCGCCGCGAGCGGGGCCCCCGCCGCCGTCAGCGGCGGGCAGGGGCTCACCGGGCTGCGGGAGCGGGCCCGGCTGGTCGGGGGGATGGTGCACACCGGGCCCGTTCCCGGCGGCGGCTTCCGGGTGGCCGGGGTGCTTCCGTACGGGACGGCGGAGACGGCGCCGGCGGTGGGGACGGTGCCGGCGGTGGGGACGGCGCCCCCGCTCCCCGGGCCCCCGGTGCGGCCGGACGGCCCCGGGAGCGGGGTGCCCGTCATGGACTGGAGTCCCCCGGGGCCGGCGGCGGGCGCGCCCGGTCCGGAGCGGCGCCGTGCCTTCAGCGCCCTCGGGACCGGCTGTGGGCTGGCGCTGGTGGCCGCGCTGGTGCTGGGCTCCGTCGTCGTCGCGTCGGTGTTCCACATGGACTCCCTGGAGGAGCACATGATCGAGCGGTCCGAGTACGAGCGGGCGGAGATCGGGGAGTCCGAGGACGAGGTGCGCGCACGACTGCCCGCCGGGGACCCGGACGCGGGGGAGCGCTGGGCCGGGCAGGGGCCCGGGGTGCCCGGGGGCGCCGAGTGTCTGACGCTCGGCTCCTGGGAGATGACGGACACCGCCGAGACGGAGCCGGTGTTCCGGTTCTGCTTCCGGGACGGTGAGCTGATCGAGAAGAAGGCGTACCACGTCAGGTCGTGACGCCCCGTGCCGACGAGGACGCTCCGGGCGGGCCGGCCCCGGGACGATGGACCGGACCCGGGGAACGGGCCGGGGGAGGCTCGGGGAGACTGGGCACCGCAGACGGGCGGACGGCAGGGCGGACCGAACGGTCCCGGCCGCCGCCGGACGGACGCGGGGAGTGCGAGGGGTGGAAATGACGGGGGCGCCGATCCGGGTGGTCATCGCCGACGACGAGCCGCTGATCAGGGCGGGTATCCGGCTGATCCTGACCTCGGACCGGGGAATCGAGGTGGTCGCCGAGGCGTCCAACGGGCGCGAGGCGATCGAGCAGGTACGGGCCCACAGCGCCGATGTGGTGCTGCTGGACATCCAGATGCCCGTGATGGACGGGCTCACGGCCCTGGGGGAGCTGCGCCGGGCGGCTCCCGGCACCCGGGTCGTCGTCCTCACCACCTTCGGGGAACGGGACAACGTTCTGCGGGCGCTGGAGTCCGGCGGCGCGGGCTTTCTGCTGAAGGACACCGCGCCCGCGGAGCTGATCGGGGCCGTACGGGCCGCCGCCGCCGGGGACGCCTATCTCTCCCCCGGCGCCACCCGGCACGTCGTCGACCGGCTGGCCTCGGGCCGCGCGGCCTCCCGGAGCGAGCGGGCCCGGGACCTGGTCTCCCGGCTGAGCGCCCGGGAGCGGGAGGTGCTCTCCCTGCTGGGCGAGGGGCTCTCCAACGCGGACGCGGGGAAGCGGCTGCACATG
Organism: Streptomyces sp. NPDC001889; assembly: GCF_053594535.1. Taxonomy (NCBI): domain Bacteria; kingdom Bacillati; phylum Actinomycetota; class Actinomycetes; order Kitasatosporales; family Streptomycetaceae; genus Streptomyces; species Streptomyces sp. NPDC001889. The sequence continues at coordinate 216,217 of NZ_JBSFER010000012.1, read as the reverse complement.
AGCGAGGCGACGGTGAAGACCTATGTCAGCCGGCTCCTGGCGAAGCTGGAGTGCGACAACCGGGTCCAGGCCGCGCTGCTGGCCCGGGACGCGGGTCTGGGCGACTGAGCGCGACGCCCGGCCCGGTGGGCCCCCTCCGGGCCGGCACGGGCGGGCACGGGTGGGCACGGGCGGGCACGGGCGGGCACGGGCGGGCACGGGCGGGCTGTTTCACGTGAAACAGCCCGCCCGGTTCCCCGGCCACCGGGGAGGACGGTTGTTCGAGGCGGCGGTACGGTCGGGGCAAGCGACAGCGACGGGTACGACGCGGGGGAGGCCACACAGCATGAGCGGTGCGGGGACGGAGCGGGACCGGACGGTGCGACAGGGGACGGAGCGCGGCACGGCCGGGCGCGGAGCCCCGGGCGGGGGCGACGGGCGTATTCCGGTGGTGCCCGGCTTCGCCCGGCGCCGGGGTGCCGATGCCGGTGTGTCCCCGAAGCACGAGGGCAGGGAGCTGAGGAGCCGGGTCCCCCGCTCCTCGCACGACTCCCTGGTGCTGGCGGTGAGCCGCCCGGGTGTGGTCGAGGCCGTCGAGGAGTCCAGCCGTGGCCGGGTGCCCGAGCTGACACCGATACGGGTGGGCCGGATGGCCGCGTCACCGTTCGCCTTTCTGCGCGGATCGGCCGGGCTGATGGCCCATGACCTGGTGGGCACCCCGGTCACAGGGGTGACCGCCCAGCTCTGCGGCGACGCCCACGCCGCCAACTTCGGCCTCTACGGAGATGTCCGGGGCCGGCTCGTCATAGACCTGAATGACTTCGACGAGACCGTCGTCGGCCCCTGGGAGTGGGACGTCAAGCGGCTCGCGACCTCGCTGGTGCTGGCGGGCCGGGCGTCGGGCGCGGACGAGAAGGTCTGCCGGGCGGCGGCCTTCGACGCCATGGGCGCCTACCGCCGCACCATGCGGCTGCTGGCCAAGCTGCCCGCCCTGGACGCCTGGAACGCCATCGCCGACGAGGAACTGGTCTCCCACACCGACGCCCGGGATCTGATCGGAACCCTGGAGCAGGTCTCGGCGAAGGCGCGCAACAACACCAGCGCCCGCTTCGCCGCCAAGGCGACGGAGCTGTTCTCCGACGGCGCGGGCGAGGGACGGCGCTTCGTGGACGCTCCCCCGGTGCTGCGCCGGGTGTCCGACGCGGAGGCCGCGGCCGTCGCCGGCTCCCTGGAGGAGTATCTGACGACGGTCTCCGAGGACCGGCTGCCGTTGCTGGCGCGCTATGAGATCCAGGACGTGGCGTTCCGGGTCGTGGGCACCGGGAGCGTCGGGACCCGGTCGTATGTGGTGCTGCTGCTGGACCACCGGGGAGACGCGCTGGTGCTCCAGGTCAAGGAGGCCCGGCCCTCGGCGCTGCTGCCGTATCTCGCCGCGGCAGGCTTCCCGGAGCAGGAGACGGGCCACGAGGGCCGCAGGGTGGTGTGCGGCCAGAAGAAGATGCAGGTGGTCAGCGACATTCTGCTCGGCTGGACCACGGTCGGCGGGCTGCCGTTCCAGGTGCGGCAGTTCCGCAACCGCAAGGGGAGCGTGGACCCGGCGGCGCTCACCCCGGACCAGCTGGACGACTACGGGCGGATGACCGGGGCCCTGCTGGCGCGGGCCCACGCGCACAGCGCCGACCCCCGGCTGATCTCCGGGTACTGCGGCAAGAGCGAGGAGCTGGACGCGGCCCTGGCCCGTTTCGCGGTGGTCTACGCGGACCGCACGGAAGCCGATCACGCCGAGCTGCTGAAGGCGATCAGGGCCGGCCGTATCCCCGCCGAGCCGGGGGTGTGACCGGGCGGGCCGCTCCGGCCCTTAGGCTGGGCGGGTGACCCAGGACGCGCCCGGCGGGACGGCAGGCCGGAACGACGAAGAGCAGGACGCGCAGCCGCGGCCGGAGGCCCGGCTGGAGCGGGCGGTCCGCGCGGCCGAGCAGGCGCTGATCGAGTTCGAGATCGCTCTGGAGACCTTCCGGGTGGAGGTCGAGAACTTCTCCCGGCTCCACCACCAGAAGCTCGGCCCGATGTACGCGCGGCTGGACGAGCTGGACGCGCGGATCGCCGAGGCGAAGGCCGCCCGCAGCGGCGACCCGGAGGATCTGCGCCTGGCCCGGGACGCCCGGGCCGCGGTGATGCCGATGCCCGGAGTCGATGAGCTGTTCCACGGCTGGATGGACTCCGAGGGGCTGCCCCCGGAGGCCGCGGCGATGCTGGACGGCCGCTCCGTGCGGACGCCCCAGCGGGTGCGGCCCAGCGAGGAGGCGCGCAAGCTCTACCGCGAGCTGGTCCGCCGGGCGCATCCGGATCTGGCCCAGGACGAGACCGAGCGGGCCCGCCGCGACGAGTTCCTGATCCGGGTGAACGCCGTCTACGCGCTCGGTGACGCCGACGCGCTGCGGGAGCTGGCCGAGGAGTGGGCGGCGGGCCCGGTGCCGCCCGAGCACCGGCTGAGCGAGAGCGAGGAGCTCTACGCCCGGCTGGAGTGGCTCTCCCAGCGCAAGGAGCTGCTGACCGTGGTGGCCCGGGAGCTGGAGGAGAGCGCGATCGGGGCGATGATGCGGCTGGCCCCCGACGACCCGGACCGGCTGCTGGAGGAGATCGCCGAGCAGCTCCTCGCCCAGGTCTCCGAGCGGGAGAGGGAACTCTCCGGGCTCGTGGAGTAGGTTTCGCAGGGCCGCCCGGACGACACACGGCCGGGCCGCGGGGCGTGGAACCGCCCCGCGGACACCTCCGGCCCGCGTGGTCCGGACACCAGACGAAGGAAGGCATGACCCATGAATTTCGCCCCGCTGCCCTCGGTGGAAGCCGCGGCGGTGCCGGCCGACGGCCTGGTGCTGGATGTCCGGGAGGACGACGAGTGGGCGGCCGGCCATGTCGAGGGCGCGCTGCATGTGCCGATGAGCGGCTTCGTCGCCCGGTTCGGTGAGGTCACCGAGGCGGTGGCGGACGGTCGCCGGGCCCATGTGATGTGCCGGGTGGGCGGGCGGTCCGCCCAGGTCACCCAGTACCTGGTCCAGCAGGGCATCGACGCCGTGAACATCGAGGGCGGCATGATCGCCTGGGACGCCGCCGGGCGTCCGATGGTCACCGACAACGGCACCCCGGCCTCCGTCGCCTGAGGCCGGGGCCCGTCTCGGTTCCGTTCCGTTCCGCCGCCGGCCCCGCCTCCGCTTCCGTGGCTGGCCCGCTCCGGCCGCCGTCGCCCGGCTCAGTCGAGCGGGTGGGCGGCCAGCAGGTCGCCGAGCGCCTCCTCATGGGCCGCGGCCGGGCCCAGGGAGAGCTCCAGCTGCTTCGCCCAGGCGTGGTAGCGGTGCAGCGCGTAGTCGGTGTCGGCGCCGAAGCCGCCGTGCAGATGCTGGGCGGTCTGCACCACCCGGCGCACCCCCTCCGAGGCCCAGATCTTCGCGACGGCGACATCGGCGGCCACCGGCAGCGGCCCGCCGAGCCCGGCGCTCCCCCGTGCCGGGCCCAGCCGCCAGGCGGCCTGCCAGAGGGTCGCCGCCATGGCCCGCAGATCGATATAGCGGTCGGCGGCCTGCACGGCGACGGCCTGGAAGGTCGCGATCGGGAAGCCGAACTGCTCCCGTTTGCCGGTGTACTCGGCGGTCATGGACAGCACGCGCTCGCCCAGCCCCAGCGCGAGGGCACAGGTCCCGGTGGTCAGCAGCAGCCGCAGCCACTCCCAGGCCCCCTCGGCGTCGATCAGCCCGGACGCGTCGATCCGCACGGAGTCGAGGCTCAGCTCGGCGAACCGCTCCCCGCTGGTGGAGATCTGCTCGGCGAGCACCGCGCCCGCGCTGTCCGGGGGGACGAGGGCCAGCACGGCCCGGCCCCCGTCGAGACGGGCGGGCACGGCGATCAGATCCGCCGACTGGGCCCAGGGCACCGCCGTCTGCACCCCGTCCAGCACCCACTGTCCGGTGCCGGTGCCGGTGCCGGTGTCCCGGCGGGCCGTCACGGCCAGTTCGGCCGGGTCGTGGCCGGTGCGCCCGCTGGCCCCGACCGTGAGGACCAGGTCGCCCCGTCCGACCGGGGGCAGCAGCCGGGCGCGGAGCGCGTCCCCGCCGTAGCGGTCGACGGCCAGGGCCACGGCGGCGGTCTCCAGCAGCGGCACCCGCGCCAGCACCTTCGCCGACTCGCGGAGCACCAGACAGAGCGCGAGGGGGTCCAGCCCCGCGCCGCCGTGCTCCTCGGCCAGCACCAGGCTCAGCAGATCGGCTCCGGCGAGCCTGCTCCACAGCGCCCGGTCGAAGTCCTCGGCCACCGCCCCCCGGGTGAGCGCGGGGCTGGGCACCGCATCGGGTGCCACCCCCGCGAAGACCGCCTCCGCCGCCTCGGTGGCGGCCCGCTGTTCCTCGGTGAAGGTGAAGTCCACGATTCAGTCCTCCCGCGCGCCCGCTGGTGCGCCACCGCCCGGAGCCGGAACCTCCCCGGGCTCCGCCGTGGCTGACGGTCCGTCAAGATAGAACAGGTTCCTGAAAATGAACACAGCGGGAGGGGACGGAGCGGGGAGAGAGCGCACGGGGGCCGAGCGCGAGGTGCGGGACGGGCCGCGCGGGGTGCGGGCCGCCGGTGCGGGGGCGGCGGGACAGGGGGCGGCGGGGCGGCGGGCTCAGTGGGCGGCGGCTCAGCGGTCGAAGTCCAGCTCCACCTCCGAGGTCACCGGATGGGACTGACAGGCCAGCACATACCCCGCCCCGGTCTCCTCCGGCTCCAGCGCGTAGTTGCGGTCCATCCGCACCTCTCCCGAGACCAGAAAGGCCCGGCAGGTGCCGCAGACTCCGCCCTTGCAGGCGTACGGAGCGCCGGAGCGGCTGCGGAGCACCGTCTCCAGCAGCGATTCGCCCTCCCGTACGGGCCAGGTGCCGGAGCGGCCGTCGAGGGTCGCGGTGAGCGCGGCGCCGGCGGGTGCCGCCACCCGGGCGGGGGCGGGCGCCGGGCCGTCGTCCACATGGAAGATCTCCTGGTGGACACGGCCGCGCTCCACACCGAGCCCGCGCAGCGCCCGGTCGGCGCCGGTCACAAGGCCGAACGGCCCGCACAGAAACCAGCCGTCGACCTCCGCCACCGGGAGCAGCCGGGGCAGCAGCCCGGTCAGCCGCTCCCGGTCCAGCCGCCCGGAGGGCAGCCCGGACTGCTGCTCCTCCCGGGAGAGCGCGGTGACCAGCTGGAACCGGTCGGGGAACCGGTCCTTGAGGTCCGCCACCTCGTCCAGGAACATCGTGGACGCCACGGTCCGGTCGCCGCGGATCAGACAGAACCGGGCCTCCGGCTCCCGCGCCAGCGCCGTCGCCGCCATCGAGAGCACCGGGGTGATCCCGCTGCCGCCGACGATCGCCACGAAGTGCCCGGGCCGGGGATCGAGCCGGAAGCGCCCCATCGGGGGCATCACCTCGACGGTGTCCCCGGCCGCCAGCTCCTTGAGGGCATAGGTGGAGAACTCGCCGCCGTCGACCAGCCGGATGCCGACCCGCAGCACGGGGTGCGCGCCGGGCCCGGCGGCCGGGGAGCAGATCGAGTAGGTCCGCCGGACCTCCCCGCCCGCTGTCGCCCGGCGCAGCGCCAGATGCTGGCCGGGGGTGTGGCGGAAGGTGTCGCGCAGCTCGGGCGGCACCGCGAAGGTGACGGCCACCGAGTCGTCCGTGAGCCGTTCGACCTCGCTGACCCGGAGCGGATGGAACATCTACAACTCCTTGAAGTGGTCGAAGGGTTCACGGCAGTCGGTGCAGCGGCGCAGTGCCTTGCAGGCGGTGGAGGAGAACCTGCTCAGCAGCTCGGTCCGGGTGGAGCCGCAGTGCGGGCAGCGCACGGAGAGGGTGAGCGGGACGGGCCCCCCGGCCGGCCGCGACCGCGGCGGGGCTATGCCGGACTCGGCGAGCTTGCGCCGCCCCTCCGCGCTGATGTCCTCCGTCGACCAGGGTGGGGAGAGCACGGTGACGACCGAGACCTCCGGGATGCCGTGGTCGTGGAGCACCCGCTCGATGTCGCTGCTCATGGTCTCGATCGCCGGGCAGCCCGTGTAGGTCGGGGTCAGCTCGACCTCGGCCCTGCCGGGGCCCAGCAGATGGACCGCGCGCAGCACTCCCAGCTCCTCCAGGGTCACCACCGGAAGCTCCGGGTCGGGCACGGCCCCGGCGAGATCGCGCAGCCGTGCCTCCAGCAGGGTGTCGCCCGTGGGGGCGCGGCCGGTCACCACGACGCCCCCGGGTGGCTGCGGTGCAGATGCTGCATCTCCGCGAGCATCCGGCCGAAGGGCTCGGTGTGCACGCCCTGGCGCCCCGCGCCCGCCTTCCAGCCGCCGGAGCGCGGGCCGGTCGGCACGGTCAGGGTCGCGCGCTCCAGCACCGTCGGCACCGACTCCAGCCAGGTCCGCTCCAGCGCCGGCCAGTCCACCTCCACCCCCTCGACGGGCTCGAACATCTCCCCGGTGTACCGCCACAGGGCGTCACAGGCCCGCTGCATCCGCTGATGGCTCTCGGGTGTGCCGTCGCCCAGGCGCAGGGTCCACTGCTCGGCGTGGTCCCGGTGGTAGACGACCTCCTTGACCGCCTTCGCGGCCAGGGGGGCGAAGGGGCCGCCCCCCGCCGCCAGCGCCTCGTACAGCGGGTGCTGGTGGGCGGAGAAGAAGAGCTGCCGGGCGATGGTGTGGGCGAAGTCGCCGTTGGGCTGCTCGACGAGCTGGAGATTGCGGAAGGCGCGCTCCTCGCGGAGGTAGGCCAGCTCGTCCTCGTCCCCCGCGAGGGAGAGCAGGACCCGCGCCTGGCCCAGCAGGTCCAGGGCGATATTGGCGAGCGCCAGCTCCTCCTCCAGCACGGGCGCGTGGCCCGCCCACTGGGCGAGGCGGTGCGAGAGCACCAGCGCGTCGTCGCCGAGGGCGAGGGCCGCGACGGGGGGCGTGGCGGGGGCCGCGGCGGTCACAGGTGCTTCACCCCGTCCGGGATCTCGTAGAAGGTCGGGTGGCGGTAGGGCTTGTCGGCGGCCGGTTCGAAGAAGGGGTCCTTCTCGTCCGGCGAGGAGGCGGTGATCGCCGTGGAGGGCACGACCCAGAGGGAGACGCCCTCGCCGCGCCGGGTGTAGAGGTCGCGGGCATTGCGCAGGGCCATCTCCGCGTCCGGCGCGTGGAGACTGCCGGCGTGGGTGTGGGAGAGCCCGCGGCGCGAGCGGACGAAGACCTCCCACAGCGGCCACTCGGTCGAGCCGCTCATGCCGTCGCCTCCGGGGATTCCGGCCGGGCCGCCGCGGGGTCCGGGGCCGTGTGCCTGGCGGCGTGGGCCGCCGCGGCGTCCCGCACCCAGGCGCCCTCCTCGTGGGCCCGGCGGCGCTGCGCGAGCCGCTGCTCATTGCACGGCCCATTGCCCTTGAGGACCTCCTGGAACTCCGTCCAGTCGATCGCGCCGAAGTCATGGCGGCCCCGCTCCTCGTTCCACCGCAGATCGGGGTCGGGGAGGGTCAGGCCCAGCGCCCGGGCCTGGGGGACGCAGATGTCCACGAAGCGCCGGCGCAGCTCGTCATTGGAGTGGCGCTTGATCTTCCATGCCATGGACTGGGCCGAATGGGCCGATGCGTCATCGGGCGGGCCGAACATCATCAGCGACGGCCACCACCAGCGGTCCACCGCGTCCTGGGCCATCGCGTGCTGGGCGGCGGTGCCCCGGGAGAGAGCGAGCAGCAGTTCGAAGCCCTGGCGCTGGTGGAAGGACTCCTCCTTGCAGATCCGGACCATCGCCCGGGCGTAGGGGCCGTAGGAGCAGCGGCAGAGCGGCACCTGGTTGGTGATCGCGGCGCCGTCCACCAGCCAGCCGATCGCTCCGACGTCCGCCCAGGTCAGCGTGGGGTAGTTGAAGATCGAGGAGTACCGCTGGCGGCCGGCGTGGAGCTTGTCGAGCAGCTCCTCCCGGCTGGTGCCCAGGGTTTCGGCGGCGCTGTACAGATACAGGCCGTGACCGGCCTCGTCCTGCACCTTGGCGATGAGGATGGCCTTGCGGCGCAGCGAAGGGGCCCGGGTGATCCAGTTGGCCTCCGGCTGCATGCCGATGATCTCCGAGTGGGCGTGCTGGGCCATCTGCCGGATCAGCGTCGCCCGGTAGGCGTCCGGCATCCAGTCGCGCGGCTCGATGCGCTCGTCGGCGGCGAGCGCGGCATCGAACACCGCCTCGTACCGCTCCGCCGTGTCCACGGTCACTGCCGTCATCCGGACCCCCTACCAACCGATCGTTCGGTTCATCGGCTTCAATGGTCGGTCGCCGCCCCTTAGGGTGTCAACCCTGTGGATAACCGGGTGGGAGCGTCAGGGATCGGGGCGGGATGGGTTCAGCCGAGAACGACGGCGCCGGGCGCGCCCGTGAGCGGGACCCCGGCCCGGGCCCGGCCGGCCCGGCCCGTACCGTGCCGCACCCCCCTGAGCAGCGGAGATCCCAGCGGAGCAGCGCCCCCGCCCCGCCCCCCGGCCCCTCCGTCCCGCCTCCTGACCCCCCGGCTTCCGCCGCCGCCGACCCTGCCCCCCCGGCTTCCGCCGCCGCCGACCCCGACCCGCCGGCTCCCGCCCCCGGTCCCCCCGCCGCCGGCATTCTGGCCCTCTCCCCGCCCTACCGGGTCGCCGCTGCCCTCTGCCTCGCCCTGGTCGCCGCGGTCGCCGGTGTCCATCTGGCGATGGTCTTCCTCCATGTGGCCCCCGCCAACACGGTGACCAAGCGGTACGGCGAGACGGTGAACGACTGGATCTACCCCGAGTTCGAGCAGAGCTGGAAGCTCTTCGCCCCCAATCCGCTCCAGCAGAATGTGTCCGTGCAGGTCAAGGCCGAGATCCGAAGGGCGGACGGGGGCCGGGAGACCACCGGCTGGATCAATCTCACCGCCGAGGACGCCCGCGAGGTGCGCGGCAACCCCCTGCCCAGCCATGTCCAGCAGAACCAGCTCCGCCGGGGCTGGGACATCCTCGTCAACTCGCACGACGCCCAGGGCCGCCCCCACGGGCTGCGCGGCCGGCTCTCGGAGGGCTATGTGCGCCGGATCGCGATGCACCGCCTGGACGCGCACGACCTCGGGGGAGCCGTGGAGCGCATCCGGCTCCGGTCCTCGACCCGCACGGTCAAGGCCCCGCCGTGGAGCGAGGAGAAGACCGACACCCGCCCCGTCCACCGGGTGCTGCCGTGGTGGACGGTGACCGGTGACGATCTGCCCCTGGGGGTCCGCAACGACCGGGGGCGGCCGGCCGGGGCGGCGCGATGACCCCCTCCCGGGGCGGCCGGGCCGTCGCCGCCCTCCAGCGGATCACCGCCACGGCCCTCGGCCCGTACCAGAGCGCCGTGGTCCGGATCGGCTTCGCCGGGGTCTGGCTCTGCTTCCTCCTGCGCGAGCTGCCCAACCGCCACGAGCTGTACGGGCCCGAGGGGCCCTGGAGCTGGGAGCTGGGGCGCGAGCTGATCTCCGACAACGACTCCTTCACCGTCCTCATGTGGACGGACGGGAGCCTCTGGTTCGAGATCGTCTACGCGGTCTCGGTGCTCTCCAGCGCCCTGCTGATGCTCGGCTGGCGGACCCGCGCCATGTCCGCGCTCTTCATGGTCGGGGTGCTCTCGCTCCAGAACCGCTCGATCTTCATGGGCGACGGCGGCGACAATGTCATCCATCTGATGGCGATCTATCTGGTCGTCACCCGCTGTGCCCAGGTCTGGTCGCTGGACGCCCGGTGTGCGCGGCGCCGGGCGGAGCGGGCGGCGGACGCGCCCCGGGCGGAGTCCGCCGGTCCGCCGCCCGACCGGACCGGACCGGTCCTGTGGTCCGTGCTCGGCTTCCTCCTCGCCACCGGCTCCTTCCTGAACCAGACCGGTCTGTCCGTCCTGCTGCTGCTGTGGGCGCTGTGGATCGCGCAGGGGCTGTGGTGGCTGGTCGACCGGTACGCGCCGGGGAGCCAGCCGCGCGTCCTGCTGGACACCGCCGCGAATCTGCTCCACAACGCCGGCCTGCTGGTGATCATGGCCGAGGTCTGTCTGATCTACGCCACGGCGGGCTGGTACAAGGTCCAGGGTTCGCGCTGGCAGGACGGCACCGCGCTCTACTACCCGCTCAAGCTGGACTACTTCACTCCCTGGCCGGCCCTCTCCGATCTGCTCGCCTCCGGCGGGGTGATGGTGATGGTGCTGACGTACGGCACCGTCATCGTGCAGGTCGCCTTCCCCTTCACCCTCTTCAACAGGCGGGTGAAGAACGTCCTCCTGGTGGTCATGATCGCGGAGCACGCCGCGATCGCCGTGGTGCTCGGCCTCCCCTTCTTCTCGCTGGCGATGATCGCCGCCGACTCCGTCTTCCTCCCGACTTCCTTCCTGGTCCGGCTCGGTGCGGCGGTCGCCCGGGGACGGGACCGGCTGCTCCCCGCCGGTGACCGGGCCCGCGCCCCCGCGCCGTAGCCTGAGGCGATGAGCGAGAACGACGCCGCCGAGGCGGTACGGCAGTGGCGTGCGGCGGCACCCGGCGCGGTGCTGCTCGACGGCTTCCATGCCCTGAAGCACGCACTCCGGTTCAACGCGGAGGTGTCCGGAGCGATCACCAGCGACACGGCGACACTGCTGGAGCTGGCCGGGGATCTCGCCCCCGATGTGACCGGGCGCATCGCGGAACTGGTCACCGAGGTGCCGCTGGAGACCCTGCGGGAGCTGGTGCCCCGGCTCCACCCCACACGTGTCGCCGCGCTGGCGGTCCGGCCCGGGCGCCGGGCGAACACCGAGACCCTGGCCGCGCTGCCCCGGCGGTCGCCGATCGTCGTCCTGGACAATCCGCGCAACCTCGGAAACGTCGGTGCGGTGGTCCGGCTCGCCGCCGGTTTCGGCGCCACCGGGGTGATCACCACCGGGGACATCGACCCCTGGCACCCCAACGCGGTGCGGGCGGGCGCGGGCCTGCACTACGCCACCGCCGTGGAGCGGCTGCCCTCCGACGGCCTTCCGCCCGGGCCGCTCCATGTCCTGGACCCGGAGGGGGACGACATCCGCTCGGTCCCCGTCCCGGACGGGGCCCTGCTCGTCTTCGGCTCCGAGCGCCACGGCGTCTCCCCGGAGCTGCGGGAGCGGGCCGACCGGCTGCTGTCGCTGCCCATGCGCCCCCAGGTCTCCAGCTACAACCTCGCCACCAGTGTGGCCATGGCGCTCTTCCACTGGGGCGGCCCGGCGGCGGCGCCGGGCCCCTGACCCCCGCCCCCGGCGGGCCTCACGCCTGGCGGCGGACCTCCACCACCCGGAAGCGGTTCGCGACGAACGCGGCATCGCACAGGGCGGCGTTGGCCGCCGGGTTGCCGCCGGAGCCGTGGAAGTCGGAGAACGCGGCCGTCTGATTCACGTACACCCCGCCCGTCAGATTCAGCGAGAGCTGGGCCGACTCGTCGAGACAGACCTCCTCGACCGCCCGCTCCGTCTCCGCCGACGTGGTGTAGGCGCCGACCGTCATCACGCCCTTGTCGCGGATCGTGCGCCGCAGCAGCGCGAGGGCGTCCGCCGTCGAGTCCACGGCGACCGCGAAGGAGACCGGGCCGAAGCACTCCTCCAGATACACCTTCTCGGCCTCCGGCTTGGCGCCGTCCAGCTTCACGATCACCGGGGTGCGGACCACCGCGTCCGGGAAGTCGGGGTGGGCGATCTTCCGTGAGGGGAGTGCCACCTCGCCGAGCTGCGCGGCTCCCTCCAGCCTGCTCCGCACCTCGGGGTTGACCAGCGCGCCCAGCAGCGCGTTGGCCCGGGCGTCGTCGCCGAGGAGGCCGCCGACCGAGGCGGCGAGATCGCCCACCAGCTCGTCGTACGACTTGTGGCCGGTGTCGGTGGCGATGCCCTCGCGGGGGATCAGCAGATTCTGCGGGGTGGTGCACATCTGGCCGCTGTACAGGGAGAGCGAGAAGGCCAGATTGGAGAGCATCCCCTTGTAGTCGTCGGTCGAGTCGATGACGACCGTGTTGACGCCGGCCTTCTCGGTGTGGACCTGGGCCTGGCGGGCGTGGGTCTCCAGCCAGTCGCCGAAGGCGGTGGAGCCGGTGTAGTCGATGATCTTGATCTCGGGGCGGACCGCCAGGGTCTTGGCGATGCCCTCACCGGGCCGCTCGACGGCCAGGGCGACCAGATCGGGGGCGAACCCGGCCTCCGCGAGCACCTCGCGCGCCACCCGCACGGTGAGCGCGAGCGGCAGCACCGCGCGCGGGTGCGGCTTGACCAGCACCGGATTGCCGGTGGCCAGCGAGGCGAAGAGGCCCGGATAGCCGTTCCACGTGGGGAAGGTGTTGCAGCCGATCACCAGCGCGATGCCCCGGCCCGCCGCGGTGAAGGTCTTCCGCAGCCGGAGCGGATCGCGCTTGCCCTGGGGCTTGGACCAGTCGGCCGCATCCGGGGTGCGGGTCTGCTCCGCGCAGGCGTACGCCACGGCTTCCAGGCCGCGGTCCTGGGCGTGCGGCCCGCCGGCCTGGAAGGCCATCATGAAGGCCTGTCCGCTGGTGTGCATCACCGCGTGGGCGAACTCGTGGGTGCGGGCGCTGATCCGGGCCAGGATCTCCAGACAGACGAGGGCGCGCCGCTCGGGCCCCGCCTCGCGCCAGGCCCCCATGCCCGCGCGCATCGCGGGGAGCAGCACCTCCGGGTCCGGGTGCGGGTACTCGATGTCCAGACCGATGCCGTACGGCGAGGTCTCGCCGCCCGTCCAGCCGTCGGTGCCCGGCTGATCGAGCTCGAAGCGGGTGGAGCGGAGCGCCTCGAAGGCCGCGAGGCCGTCGGCCGGGGCGCTCTCCCCGTACGCCTTCGGGTGCTCGGGGTGGGGGGACCAGTAGGCGCGGGTGCGGATCGCTTCGAGAGCCTGGTCGAGCGTCGGCCGGTGGCGCTCGGTCAGCACGGCCTCGGTGAGCTGCATGGCGGACCAACTCCTCGTCGAGCTGGGCAGGGACGGAGGGACAGAGTTAGAGTAACCGAACGATCGGTTGGGACAAGGGGGCCTGTCAGACCTGTGGAAAACTCATCCGGGAGGATCACTCCCATGAGCGCCGTCGAACAGAGCACCACCACCGGACGGGCCGCCGCCCCGGACCGGAGCGCCGCCGCGCACCGGGGCGGTGCCGTGGACCGGAGCCGTACCGTCGCCGTGGTCGGCACCGGCACCATGGGTCAGGGCATCGCCCAGGTCGCCCTGGTCGCGGGCCATCCCGTGCGGCTCTGCGACGCCGTCCCCGGGCGGGCGGCCCGCGCCGCCGAGGCGATAGGCGCCCGGCTGGAGCGGCTCGTCGCCAAGGGGCGCATGACCGCGGGGGAGCGCGATGCCGCCCGCGCCCGGCTGCGCCCCGCCGCCGCCCTCGCCGAACTCTCCGACGCGGCACTCGTCGTCGAGGCGGTCGTGGAGCGGCTCCCCGCCAAACAGGAGCTGCTGCGGGAGCTGGAGGGGATCGTCGCCGAGGACGCCCTGCTCGCCACCAACACCTCCTCCCTCTCCGTCACCGCCGTCGCGGGCGCCCTGCGGCACCCCGGCCGCCTCGTCGGCATGCACTTCTTCAACCCCGCGCCGCTGCTCCCGCTGGTCGAGATCGTCAGCGGCTCCGCCACCGACGAGAGCGCCGCCGAGAGCGCCCGGGCCACCGCGGAGGCCTGGGGCAAGACCCCGGTGCGCTGCGCCGACATGCCCGGTTTCATCGTCAATCGCATAGCCCGGCCCTTCTACGCGGAGGCCTTCGCGATCCACGAGGACCGGGCGGCCGACCCCGCGACCATCGACGCGGTGCTGCGCGAGTGCGGCGGCTTCCGGATGGGCCCCTTCGAACTGACCGATCTGATCGGCCAGGACGTCAACGAGGCCGTCACCCACTCCGTCTGGGAGGCCTTCTTCCGGAACGTGAAGTTCACCCCCTCCCTGGCCCAGCGGCGGCTGGTGGAGGCCGGTCTGCTGGGCGTCAAGTCGGGCCGGGGCTGGTACGACCACACCCCCGGCGCCGAACGCCCCGCGCCCCGCACGGCGGAGCCCGCCGACCCTCCCGCGTACGTCGTCGCCCAGGGCGGTCCCGGGCCCGCCGCCGGGCTGCTCGACCTGATCGACGAGTCCGGTGTGCCCCTCCGCAGGGAGCGCGGGGACGACGGCACCCGGCTGGTCCTGCCCGGCGGCGGACATCTGGTGGCGGCCGGCGGACGGAGGCCGGGCGAGTACCGGAACACCGTCTGCTTCGATCTGGCCCTCGACTACCGGACCGCGACCCGGATCGCGCTCGCCGCCTCCCCGGACACCCCCGAGCGCACGCTCCGGGAGGCCATCGGGCTCTTCCAGGCGCTCGGCAAGAAGGTCAGCGTCATCGGCGACGTGCCCGGCATGATCGTGGCGCGCACGGTCGTGATGCTGATCGACCTCGCCGCCGACGCCGTGGCCAAGGGCGTCGCCACGGAGGAGGACATCGACACCGCGATGCGGCTCGGCGTCAACTACCCCGTCGGGCCGCTGGAATGGAACCGCCGGCTCCCCCGGGGGTACGCGCGGGGTGTACTGGGAGAGCTGCACGAACGGATGCCCGGCGGACGGTACGCCCCGGGCCTGGCGCTCCTCCGGCGCTCATCCTCCGGCTCATCCGCCGACGACGCAGAAGGAGCGGACGCATGAGCACCGCCAAGAGGGACACCTACACCCCGGAGACCCTGCTCACCGTCGCCGTGCGCGTCTTCAACGAGCGCGGCTACGACGGCACGTCCATGGAGCACCTCTCCCAGGCGGCCGGGATCTCCAAGTCGTCGATCTACCACCATGTCGCCGGCAAGGAGGAGCTGCTGCGCCGCGCCGTGAGCCGGGCGCTGGACGCGCTCTTCGCGGTCCTGGAGGAGCCCGGCGCACAGCACGGGCGCGCCATCGAGCGGGTCGAGTACGTCACCCGGCGCACCGTGGAGGTGCTGATGACCGAGGTGCCCTATGTGACGCTGCTGCTGCGGGTGCGCGGGAACACCGCCACCGAGCGCTGGGCGCTGGAGCGCCGGCGGGAGTTCGACCAGCGGGTGGCCGATCTGCTCAAGGCCGCCGCCGCCGACGGCGACCTGCGGACCGATGTCGACATACGGCTGGCCACCCGGCTGCTCTTCGGCATGGTGAACTCGCTGGTCGAGTGGTACCGGCCGCACCCGGACGGCGGCCAGGAGAGCGACCCGCTCGCCGAGACGGTCGTACGCCTCGCCTTCGACGGGCTGCGCACGGCGCCGCAGGGCCTCCAGGGCGCCCCCCGGGGTGCCGGGGGCGCCTGAGGGCTCTCTCCGGGCCGAGGGGCTTCTCCGGGCCCGGCGGGGGCCGCTCCCCGGTCCCCCGGGCTCCCTGGGGCCCGGCGGCCCCGGATCACTGCGGTTCGCTCTCCGGCGGCCCGGCCGGGTCCGGGTGGAGGTCCGTCTCCTCGAAGATCAGCAGGGTGCGGGTCGACAGCACCTCCGGGATGCCCTGTATCCGGGTGAGGACCAGCTCGCGCAGGGTCCGGTTGTCCGGGGTGTGGACCAGCAGCAGCACATCGAAATCACCGCTGACCAGGGCGATGTGGGCGGCGCCCGGGAGCGCCTGCAACTGTTCGCGGACCGTGCGCCAGGAGTTCTGCACGATCTTGAGCGTGATGTAGGCGGACGCGCCCTGACCGGCGCGTTCATGGTTGACCCGGGCACCGAAACCACGGATGACGCCATCGTCGATGAGCCGGTTGATCCGGGCGTACGCGTTGGCCCGCGACACATGGACGCGGTCGGCGACGGAGCGCACGGAGGCCCGGCCCTCGGACTGGAGGATGCGCAGGATGTCGCGGTCTATGGCGTCGAGCGCGCGCGGCGGGGCGGTCCGGTCCGGCTCGGGCCGGTACCCCACGGCGTCCGCCCGGTCCGTTCCCATCTCGCCGAGGTGCCCGTTCTCGGCCATTTGTTCAGGACTCATATCCCCCCGCCTCCCTGCCATGGACAGCCTGTGCCCATCACAGGCTGTGGAGAACCGTTTGTCCACAGGCTGAAGCCGCCTGTAGCCAAAATGCGTCCACGACCGAACAATCGGTAGGTGAGGCGCGCCACATTCCGGCCGCTTCGTCGTCGCCCTCAATGAGGAGGTGCTCGCCGTGAAAGCCGTCGCCCACCGGCTCACGCCGCCCCCGGCGTGGCAGCCCCGCACCGACCCCGCCCCGCTGCTCCCCGACCCCGTGCCGTTCCGCGTGCTCGGCACGGAGGCGGCGGCGGCCGTCGAGCCGGAGCTGCTGCTGCGGCTCCACGCCCAGGTGGTGCGCGGTCGCCGGTTCAACACGCAGGCGACCGCCCTGACCAGACAGGGCCGGCTGGCGGTCTATCCGTCGAGCACCGGGCAGGAGGCCGCCGAGGTGGCCGCCGCGCTCGCCCTGGAGCCGCGGGACTGGCTCTTCCCCAGCTACCGCGACACCCTCGCGGCCGTCGCCCGGGGCATGGACCCGGTGCAGGTGCTGACCCTGCTGCGCGGCGACTGGCACACCGGATACGACCCCCGTGAGCACCGCACCGCGCCCCTCTCCACCCCCCTCGCCACCCAGTTGCCGCACGCCGTGGGCCTGGCCCACGCCGCCAGGCTCCAGGGGGACGACGTGGTGGCGCTCGCCATGGTCGGCGACGGCGGCACCAGCGAGGGCGATTTCCACGAAGCGCTGAATTTCGCCGCCGTGTGGCGCGCCCCGGTCGTCTTCCTCGTCCAGAACAACGGCTTCGCGATCTCCGTGCCGCTCGCCAAGCAGACCGCCGCCCCCTCCCTCGCCCACAAGGCCGTGGGGTACGGAATGCCCGGCCGCCTGGTCGACGGGAACGACGCGCCCGCCGTGCTCCAGGTGCTCTCCGAAGCCGTCGCCCGCGCCCGGCGCGGCGGAGGCCCGACCCTCGTCGAGGCCGTGACCTACCGCATCGAGGCGCACACGAACGCCGACGACGCCACCCGCTACCGCGACGAGCCCGAGGTGGAGATCTGGCGCGAGCACGACCCCGTCCGGCTTCTGGAGCGCGAGCTGACCGACCGGGGTCTGCTGGACGACGACCGCAGGCGCTCCGTCGCCGAAGCGGCCGAGTCGATGGCCGCCGACCTGCGCGAACGGATGAACGCGGACCCGGTGCTGGAGCCCATGGACCTCTTCGCCCATGTCTACGCGGAGCGGACCGGTGTCCTGCGGGAGCAGTCGGCGCGGCTGCGGGCCGAGCTGGAAGCGGAGGGGGAGGCCTGATGGGCGCGGCGACGACCCCGGCGCCCGCGGGGGCCAAGCCCGCCACGATGGCGCAGGCGCTCCGGCGCGCCCTGCGCGACGCCATGGCGGACGACCCGGCCGTCCATGTGCTCGGGGAGGACGTCGGCACCCTCGGCGGTGTCTTCCGGGTCACCGACGGGCTCGCCGAGGAGTTCGGCGACCACCGGTGCACGGACACCCCGCTGGCCGAGGCGGGCATCCTCGGCACCGCCGTCGGCATGGCGATGTACGGGCTGCGGCCCGTGGTGGAGATGCAGTTCGACGCCTTCGCCTACCCGTCGTTCGAGCAGCTCTTCAGCCATGTCGCCAAGATGCGCAACCGCACCCGGGGCAGGGTGTCGCTGCCGATCACCGTCCGGGTGCCGTACGGCGGCGGGATCGGCGGGGTCGAGCACCACAGCGACTCGTCCGAGGCGTACTACATGGCGACCCCGGGGCTCCGGGTCGTCACCCCGGCGACCGTGGAGGACGCGTACGGGCTGCTGCGGGCCGCCATCGCCGGGGACGACCCGGTGGTCTTCCTGGAGCCCAAGCGGCTGTACTGGTCGAAGGCGGCCTGGTCGCCCGATGACCCGGCCCCGGTCGAGCCGCTGGGCCGGGCGGTGATCCGCAGGCCCGGGCGCGGTGCCACGCTGATCACCTACGGCCCGTCCCTGCCGGTCTGTCTGGAGGCGGCCGAGGCCGCCGCGGCGGAGGGCTGGGATCTGGAGGTGGTCGATCTGCGCTCGCTCGTCCCCTTCGACGACGACACGGTCTGCGCGTCGGTCCGGCGCACCGGGCGGGCCATCGTCGTCCATGAGTCCACCGGCTTCGGCGGGCCCGGCGGGGAGATCGCCGCGCGGGTGACGGAGCGGTGCTTCCACCACCTGGAGGCGCCCGTGCTGAGGGTCGCCGGTTTCGACATTCCCTATCCGCCGCCCATGCTGGAGCGACACCATCTCCCGGGAGTGGACCGGGTGCTGGATGCGGTGGCGCGGTTGCAGTGGGAGGCGGAGAGCTGAAATGGCACAGGTGCTGGAGTTCAGGCTGCCCGATCTCGGGGAGGGGCTGACCGGGGCGGAGATCGTGCGCTGGCTGGTGGCCGTGGGCGATGTCGTCGCGATCGACCAGCCCGTGGTGGAGGTGGAGACGGCCAAGGCGATGGTGGAGGTGCCCTGCCCGTACGGGGGTGTGGTGACCGCGCGCTTCGGCGAGGAGGGCACCGAACTGCCGGTGGGGGCACCGCTGCTGACGGTGGCCGTGGGCGCCTCGGCCGACGGGTCCGACGGGTCCGACGGCCCGGCTCCCGGCGCGACGGCGGGCGCGGGCGCCGGGCCCACCGCCGAGTCACGGCCCACCGCCGGGGCCCGGCCCGCCGCCGGGGCCCGGCCCGCCGGGTCCGCTTCCGACGGCGGCGGTCCGTCCGGGGAGTCCTCGGGGAATGTCCTCGTGGGATACGGAACGGGAGCGCCCGCGGCCAGGCGGCGGCGGATACGGCCCGCCGACGCGGAGCCGCGGGTTCCCGGCCCCGCGGCCGGGCCCGCCGCCCGGCCGGACGAGGACATCGAGCACAGCGGGCCCGTGCCCGTCATCTCCCCGCTGGTGCGGCGGCTGGCCCGGGAGCACGGGCTCGATCTGCGGCAGCTCACGGGGTCCGGACCCGACGGGCTGATCCTGCGCGCGGATGTCGAGTACGCGATGCGCGCGGCCGGTCTGACCGGCCGGCCCGCCCCCACCGGCTCCCCGGCACCCGCGCCCGCCCCGGCCCCCGCCCCCGCGTCCGAGCCCGCCCGGGTGCCCGCGCCGCCCGTCGCGTCCTCACCGCCCGCACCGGTCCGGGGCGGTGAACGGATACCGCTGCGCGGGGTCCGGGGAGCCGTGGCCGACAAGCTGTCCCGCAGCCGGACCGAGATACCGGACGCCACCTGCTGGGTCGACGCGGACGCGACCGAACTCATGGCGGCCCGGGCCGCCATGAACGCCGGGGACGGCCCCAAGGTCGCCCTGATGGCGCTGCTCGCCCGGATCTGCACGGCCGCCCTCGCCCGCCACCCCGAGCTGAACTCCACGGTGGACACGGCGGCCCGGGAGATCGTGCGCCTCCCCGAGGTCCACCTCGGGTTCGCGGCCCAGACCGAGCGGGGGCTCGTCGTCCCCGTGGTGCGCGACGCCCACCGGCGTTCGGCCGAGTCGCTGACGGAGGAGTTCGGCCGGCTCACCGAAGCGGCTCGCCACGGCAGGCTCACCCCCGCCGATCTGACCGGCGGCACCTTCACCCTCAACAACTACGGGGTGTTCGGCGTCGACGGCTCCACCCCGATCATCAACCACCCGGAGGCGGCGATGCTCGGGGTCGGCCGGATCGTCCCCAAGCCCTGGGTCCACCAGGGCGAGCTGGCCGTGCGTCAGGTGGTGCAGCTCTCGCTGACCTTCGACCACCGGGTCTGCGACGGCGGCACGGCGGGCGGGTTCCTGCGCTATGTCGCCGACTGTGTGGAGCGGCCGGCGGTGCTGCTGCGCACCCTGTGAACAACCCTCCACCCGGGCCGGGCAGCCCTGGGCCGTCTCCTCCGGATCTTGCCGGGCTCGATCCGAAGGAGACTCCCCAGGCCCGGTTCCCCCCACGGTCCTGGCGGGCCGCCCGGAGACCCCACGCTGTGGGCGGCCCGCCGGACCACCCACAGCCCGTCCCGACGCCCGCCCGGGGGCGGCCCATACTGCGGACATGACCGCGACAGAGCGCACCGCGAACACCGGAACGACCGCGTACGACGTCATCGTGCTCGCCGGAGGGGCCGCGAAGCGGCTGGGCGGGGCGGACAAGCCGGGGTTGAGCGTCGGCGGGCGGTCCCTGCTCGACCGGGTCCTCGGCGCCTGCCGGGACGCCGGGCGCACCGTCGTCGTCGGCGGGCGCAGGCCCACCGCGCGGCCCGTCGTCTGGACCCGGGAGAGTCCGCCGGGCGGCGGCCCGCTCGCCGCGCTGGACGCCGGGACACGGGCGCTCGGGTCCGACTCGTCGACCGTCGTGGTCCTCTCCGCCGATCTGCCCTTCCTCGGGGCCGCGACGGTACGGCGGCTGCTCGGCGCTCTCGCGTCCGGCGGGCGCGAGGCGGTGCTGCTCACCGATGGCGAGGGCCGCGACCAGCCGCTGGTGGCCGCCTACCGGACCGAGCCCCTGCGCCGGGAGATCGCCCTGCTCGCCACCGAACACGGAGGTCTCGCCGGGCTGCCGCTGCGGCTGCTGCCGCCGGAGCTGGACCTGGCCCGGATCGCCGCGGAGTCTTCGGCGTCCTTCGACTGCGACACCTGGGAGGACCTCTCGGCCGCCAGGGCCCGGATCAGGGAGCATGGCCATGTGCTGGATGAATGGATCACCGCGGTCAAGGACGAACTCGGCATCGAGCTGGATGTCGACACCACGCTGCTGCTCGATCTCGCCCGCGACGCCGCGCACGGCGTCGCCCGTCCCGCCGCGCCGCTGACCACCTTCCTGGTGGGGTACGCGGCGGCTGCCGGGAAGGGGCCGGAGGGAGTCGCGGACGCGGCCCGCAAGGCGGCGGCGCTCGCCCGGCGCTGGGCCGAGGAGGCCGAGGAGACCGAGGAGGCCGAGGAGGCCGGCCCCGGGGCCTCCGGGCCGGACGCGGACCCGCCCGCCGGGTCCGGCCGGGGCCCCGATCGGACCGATGCCGGATGACCGGCCGGACCCGCCAGGGCGGGACCCGGGGCGGCCCGGACGCGGACCGGGCGCGCGAGAAGGGCCGCGCCGCCGCCGAGCAGGAGTCGGACGGGGTGGAGGAGGCCCTCGCCCTGGTCAGCCGCCCCCGGACGAACGGCCCCGGCACGGAGCGGGACCCGGGCCGGGCCGCAGGCCGGGACCCGGGCCGGGAGCAGGACCAGGACCGGGACCGGCGGTCCGGCGGAGCCGCCGCGACCGCGTCCCCGGCCTCCACCGCCTCCACCGCTCCCTCCGGGCGGCCCCGGCCGGCCGGCTGGGCCGAGGCCCGGGAGCTGGCCGCGCGGACCGGGCGCGCCACCCCGCCCCGTACCCTCCGGGTGCCGTGGGAACAGGCGCTCGGCCGGGTGCTCGGCGCACCGCTCATCGCCCTCTGCGACCTGCCCTCGTTCGACACCTCCGCGATGGACGGCTGGGCCGTCGCCGGTCCCGGCCCCTGGGCGGTTCACGGCGGTGACGCGGTCCTCGCGGGGCGGGCCGAGCCGCCGGCCCTGGAGGACGGCACGGCGGTACGGATCGCCACCGGTGCGCGCATCCCGCCGGAGGCCACCGCGGTGATCCGCAGCGAGCACGCGCACACCGACGCCGGGCAGCGGCTGCTGCACGCGGAGCGGGCGGTCACCCAGGGCCAGGAGATCCGGCCCCGGGGCCAGGAGTGCCGCTCGGGCGACCGGCTGCTGCCCGCCGGGTCGGTGGTCACCCCGGCGGTGCTGGGGCTCGCCTCCGCCGCGGGCTACGACGAGCTGGAGATCGCCCACCGCCCGAGGGTGGAGGTGCTGATCCTCGGGGACGAGCTGCTCACCGGCGGGCTGCCCCACGACGGGCTGATCCGCGATGCCCTGGGGCCGATGGTGGGGCCCTGGCTGAGCGCGCTGGGCGCCGAGGTCATCGCCACCCGGCGGCTCGGCGACGACGCCCGGGCGCTCCAGCGGGCCATCACCGGCTCCGCCGCCGATCTCCTTCTCACCACGGGCGGCACCGCGTCGGGCCCGGTCGACCATGTCCGTCCGGTGCTGCTGAAGGCGGGCGCGGAGCTGCTGGTGGACTCGGTGGCGGTCCGGCCCGGTCACCCCATGCTGCTGGCCGCCCTCCCGCCCCGGAGCGTCCCGGCGCGGCGGCGCCGGAGCGCCCGGGACACCCCGTGCGACGAGGGCCGTGACGACACCCCGGCGGGCCGCCGGTATCTGGTCGGGCTGCCCGGGAACCCCCTCGCCGCCGTGTCGGGTCTGCTGACCCTGGCCGAGCCCCTGCTGCGCGGGCTGTCCGGGCTCCCCGACCCCCTGCCGTACCGGGTGCCGGTGCGCGGCTCGCTCGCCGGGCACCCCCACGACACCCTGCTGAAGCCCTTCGCCCATGGCGATGAGCAACTGCTGCCCCTGCGCTACAGCGGCCCGGCCATGCTGCGGGGCATCGCCGCCGCCGACGGCCTCGCCGTGGTGCCCCCCGGCGGAGCACGGCCCGGAGACCGGCTGGAGGTGCTGGATCTGCCCTGGATGTCCGGGGTGCCCGCCGGGGCGGCCCCGGGCCGTTTCACGTGAAACAGGCTCAGTAGGTGGGCTCCTCGCGGCTGATGGTGATCAGGCGGTCGCCGAACTGGAGCTGGGCGCACTGCGGATCGGCGTAGTCCAGCATCTGCTTGCGGCGCACCACGGCCACCACCAGATCCGTGCACTCGCGGGGCGAACGCCCCACCTCGTTCTTGGTCACCGAGCGCTCCGCGAGGTTCAGCCCGCTGCCGCGGGTCATCAGATCCTCCAGCGTGTCGGCGACATGCGGGCTCGCCATCGAGACACCGAGCAGCCGTCCCGCCGAGCTGGAGCTGGTGACCACGGTGTCGGCGCCGGACTGCTTCAGCAGCGGTACGTTCTCGTCCTCGCGGACCGCGACGACGATGGAGGCGCGCCGGTTGAGCTGGCGGGCGGTGAGGGTGACCAGGGTGGCGGTGTCGTCCCGCTGCGGAGCGATGATCACCCGGGCCGCCCGCTGGAGCTCCGCCTTGAGGAGGGTCTTCGAGCGGGTGGCGTCACCGAGCACCGACACCAGTCCGTCGGCGCTGGCGGCGTCCACCGCCTTCTGCTGCGGGTCCACCACGACGATCTTGTCCTTGGGCACACCCTGGCCGCGCAGGGTCTCGATGGCGTGCCGGCCCTTGGTGCCGTAGCCGACGACGATCACATGGTCGGACATCCGGGAGCGCCAGCGGTGCACCTGCACCTGCTGGCGGGTGCGCTCGGTGAGGACTTCGAGGGTGGTGCCGACCAGGATGATCAGGAACACCACCCGCAGGGGCGTGATGATCAGGATGTTCGTCAGCCGGGCGCCGTCGCTGACCGGTGCGATATCGCCGTAGCCGGTGGTGGAGAGGGTGACGGTCGTGTAGTAGGCCGCGTCCAGGAAGTCGACCTTGCCGTCGGCGTTGTCGTTGTAGCCGGCCCGGTCGAACCAGACGAGCAGGGTGGTGACGGCCAGGACCAGCATGGCCATGGCGAGGCGCCGCAGCACCTGCTGGAGGGGCGGCACGGTGGCCTGGGTGGGCATCGTGATGGAGCGCCCGGCCTCGGCGTCGTCCCTGGCCTCACGCGTGGAGCGGTTCCAGAGGGAGCGCAGGATCGAGAACCTTCCTGCCTCTGGCGGCGGTTGCCTCTCGCCCATCTTCGGATGTCCCCTCTGGTCTGTACGGTCTGTCCGCCGACCGGTCCGGCGGTCTGTGTGAGTGACCATGGTCGCCGATCCTCCGCCCGAACGAGAGCCCCGCCTCCGTGTTGGGGGTAGCGTCATTTTTCCGCGCGGGTGGTCGATCGCGCGCGGATTGATCTCGGAGCACCCCTGGAGGTCTCACATGCGTGAGCACACCGTCATCGTCGGCTTCGGCACCAAGGGCCGTTCCGCGATCCAGACACTGACCGCCACGGGTCTGAAGAAGGACCAGATCGTCATCATCGACCCCAGCAGCAAGGTGATCGACGCCGCTGTGGCGGAGGGCTTCACCGGGGTGCTCGGGGACGCGACCCGCAGCGATGTGCTGATCCGGGCCGAGGTCCAGCGTGCCGGAAAGATCATTATCGCGACCCAGCGCGATGACACCGCCGTGCTGGTCGCGCTCACGGCGCGCCAGCTCAACCGGGCGGCGAAGATCGTCGCGGCGGTGCGGGAGGAGGAGAACGCGCCGCTGCTGAAGCAGTCCGGGGCGGACGCGGTGATCACCAGCGCCAGCGCGGCTGGCCGGCTGCTGGGGCTGTCCGTGCTCAGCCCGAGCGCGGGCGCGGTGATGGAGGATCTGATCCAGCAGGGCAGCGGGCTCGATCTGGTGGAGCGGCCGGTCATAAAGTCCGAGGTCGGGCTGAGCGTCCGGGAGACGGACGACCTGGTGGTGAGCGTGCTGCGGGGGCACCGGCTGATCGGCTACGACGACCCGACGGCCAGTCCGCTCCAGCTGACGGACCGGCTGATCACGATCGTCCAGGCGGGCGGTGTCGCCCCGCCCCGCCCCGGGGCACCCGTGGAGTGAACCGCTCCGGGACTCCGGCGGTCTCACCCGCCGGGGGACATGGGCGGGTTCCCGGGCCGGGAGTAGCCTCGCGGCCATGTATGCGATCACGATTCCCGCACCCGGTGGACCCGAGGCGCTCGTCTGGGCCGAGGTTCCCGATCCCGTACCCGGCCAGGGCGAGGTCCTGGTGGATGTCGCGGCGAGCGCCGTCAACCGCGCCGATCTGCTCCAGCGCCAGGGCCTCTACGACCCCCCGCCCGGCGCCTCCCCCCACCCGGGCCTGGAGTGCTCGGGCCGGATCGCCGAACTGGGGCCCGGCGTCTCCGGCTGGGCCGTCGGCGACGAGGTGTGTGCCCTGCTCGCCGGGGGCGGTTACGCGCAGAGGGTGACCGTTCCGGCCGGACAGTTGCTGCCCGTGCCCCGGGGTGTGGATCTGGCCGACGCCGCCGCGCTGCCCGAGGTGGCGTGCACGGTGTGGTCGAACGTTTTCATGATCGCCCACTTGCGGCCGGGCGAGACGGTGCTGATCCACGGCGGCGCGAGCGGTATCGGCACGATGGCCGTCCAGCTCGCCAAGGCCGTCGGCGCCCGGGTCGCCGTCACCGCGGGCGGACCCGGGAAGCTGGCGCGCTGCGCGGAGCTGGGCGCGGACATCCTGATCGACTACCGGGAGCAGGACTTCGTGGAGGAGCTGGGCAGGGCCACGGACGGAGCGGGCGCGGATGTCATCCTCGACATCATCGGCGCGAAGTATCTGGACCGGAATGTGCGGGCCCTCGCGGTCAATGGGCGGCTCGCCGTGATCGGTCTCCAGGGCGGGGCCAAGGGCGAATTGAACCTCGCGGCGCTGGTCGGCAAGCGCGCGGCGGTGACGGCGACCTCGCTGCGGGGCCGTCCGCTCGGCGAGAAGGCCGCGATCGTGGCGGCGGTGCGCGAGCATGTGTGGCCGCTGATCGAGTCCGGCCGGGTGCGCCCGGTGGTGGACCGCCGGATGGAACTGCGGGACGCGGCCGAGGCGCACCGCTATCTGGAGTCCGGCGGGCACATCGGCAAGGTACTGCTGGTCAACGACTGACCGACGGGCCGACTGACCGGAATGACCGACGGGTCGGAACGGCCGACGGACCGGGGCGGCCGGGCAGCCCAACAGCTGCCCGACGCCCCGGGCCGGGGCTCGGTCCCCGGCACCCGGCCCGGCGGCACCGCCCGCCGCTACAGATACGGCCCCGAACGGAGCGCTCCGTGCTGCGGCTGGTCCTCGTCCTCGTGGCCGCTGCCCGGGGGCAGGGCGCGGCGCATCTGCTCCAGCTGGGCGCGGGCCGCCATCTGCTGGGCGAACAGCGCCGTCTGGATGCCGTGGAACAGCCCCTCCAGCCAGCCCACCAACTGGGCCTGCGCGATCCGCAGCTCCGCCTCGGAGGGGATCGCCTCATCGGTGAAGGGCAGCGAGAGCCGCTCCAGCTCCTCGACCAGCTCCGGCGCGAGACCGTCCTCCAGCTCCTTGACCGAGCTGGCGTGGATCTCCTTCAGCCGGACCCGGCTCGCCTCGTCCAGAGGGGCCGCCCGGACCTCCTCCAGCAGCTGCTTGATCATGCTGCCGATGCGCATGACCTTCGCCGGCTGCTCGACCATCTCCGTCACCGGGATCTCGCGCGGCTCGTCGTCCCCGGCACCGCCGCCGAGCGCCATTCCGTCCTGGCCCACGACAAGCACGTGGGGGCTCTCCTGCGAGCGTTCATTCCTCGGCATCTCCATGCGGCCATTCTCTCGCACATGCGCCCCGCGCAGGGCTGTGCCCCCGTACAAGAATGATCATCTTGTGCGGGGGCACAGAACCGTGGAGGGTGGGGCAAAGGCCGTCTACGGGCCGGTCACGCCGCCTCTCGGCGGGCCAGCGCGCCGCGCGAGCGCGTCAGCAGGGCCGCCAGCAGCGCCGCACCCACCGGGACCGCGACCAGCAGGGCCGCCAGGGTCGGCCAGGGCAGGACGATCGGCAGGAACGGCTTGTCCGCCAGGGTGGAGTACCCGGCGTCCAGGGCCTCCTCGAAATTCGCCATCTGGTCGCGCTGCTCCGCCAGCCGCAGTCCGACGGCGGGCAGGACGCCCGCCACCGAGCCGAGCACCACTCCCATGGTGGCCACCACCCCGCACTGGAATCCGCTGAGCGTCCTGCGCACCCGGGGCGGGGCGCCGACCGCGGCCAGTGTCTTCAGATCGGCCTCGGCATCGGCCTGCGAGAGACCCGTGGCGATACCCGCCGCACCGATGGTGATCAGTCCGGCGAAGATGGCCAGCGAGAGCATGATGATGTCGTTCTCGCTGACATAGCCCTCCTCGACCCGCACACTGGCGTCGGCGCCGATCCGGTCCAGCTCACCGTCCAGCCGCTGCCGCTCCTCGCTGGTGGGCACCCGGTCGGTCGAGTAGTACGCGCCGTACGGGACGGTTTCGAGGCCCGACGCCTTCGCCGCCGCCGGCGGCATGATCAGCGGGACGCCGTACTTCATCGTCCCGAAGGCCATCTTCCGCGCGGGAACCGACACGATCCTGCCGGGCGCTGTCTTCCCCTTCGCCTCGGCCTCCTCGGCCGCCTTGGTGTCGGTGATGATCCGGAGATCGATCTTCCCCTTGGCGTTGACGTACTTCTGGTCGAACGCGAGGGCCTTCCCGGCCTTGAGCGCCTCCCCGGCCGCCGGGTCCGTCACACGGAGGACCTTCAGCAGTTCGGCGTCGGCCACCATCACATCGAGGTAGTGGCCGGTGCCGATGTTGTTCTTGCACCGCCAGTCCTCGCCGAGCTTCCGCTTCTCCGCCGGGCTGAACTTGCTCGCGGGGTCCTCGTCGGGCTTGGCCGGGTCGTAGGCCCAGAGCGGGCACTCATGGGCGGGCGGGGTGATGAGCTCGTACCGCCCGCACTCCATGTTCCGGTTGCCGTAGTCGTCCCACTCCTGGCAGCCGGCGCCGCCGACCGAGAGCTTCTGCAGATCCGCCCGCACATCGACGGGAAGGGTCTTCTGCACGGCGGCCCGCACCGCGGGGACATCCCGCGCGCCGTCCGCCTCGTCGACATTCATCGCGACCGAGCCGTGCGGCATCTGGGGCTGGTACTCCGCCTTGTACCCGGCCTCCGCGCTCGCGGTGTACGTGGCCACGGCGACCGTGCCCGCGACGGCGGCGAGGACAGCGGCCACCGCCGGAGCCGTACGTCCCCGGTTGCGCACCGCGTCCCGCAGCGCCAGCCTCGGGGAGAGCGGCAGGAACCGCCCGATCCGGCCGAACAGGCCCACCAGGACCGGCGTGAGCGCGACGACACCCAGCTCGGCGAGGGCGCTGCCACCACCGACCAGCAGGATCTGATCGGACACCAGCGAGCCGTAGAGCGCGATGGACGCACCCAGCAGCACGGCGATCAGCCCGATCACCGGAAGCACCCGATTGCTCTTGCGGATACCCCTGCGACCGGTCAGCGAGACCAGCACCGGCTGGCGCGAGGCGGTGATCGCGGGGAAGAGCGCCGCCAGCACACCGGTGAGCACGGCCAGCAGCGCGATGGCCAGCAGCTCCAGCGGCCGGATGTCGAAGCTGCCGAAGCGGGCGCCGACGAGGCCCTCCAGGAACGGCCGCAGCGCCAGGGTGAGCAGGACACCCAGGACCGTGCCGATGACAGCCGCGGCCACACCGATCACCAGACCGCCCGCGAGGACGATGGCGCGGATGTGCTTGCGGTCACCGCCGTTGGCGCCGACCAGACCGAGCTGGCGGCGTGAGCGCCGGGCACCCACGGCGAAGGCGGGTCCGGCCAGCAGACAGATCTCCAGCAGGGCCAGGACGACCACGGTGGCCGCCGCCGCGAGCGTCGCGGCCGTCTCGGACCCGCCGACGTTCGCGAAGTTCTGGTAGCCCGACCGCTGATACAGCGGCACCGCGGAGTCCGGCGGCGGATCGAGGTCGACCGCACGGGACTTGACCGTGACGCCCTTGCCGTTGATCTCCTTGACCATGTTCCACGTGAAACCACCCGACAGCCGCGCCAGATAGGTGGTGTCGGACCCGCTGGAGGAGAGTCCGGCCTTCGCGAGGCCCCGGTCCAGCGGCGCGATCAGGGCGCCCGGAAGAGCGTTGACCTGGTCGGTCTTGAGAGCGTCGGGAAGCTCGTACGAGCCGACGATCGTGTACGTCCGGTCCAGGTGGCGGACGGTGAGCTTCGAGCCCACCTTCAGACCGCTGTTCTCCAGGAAGAAGTCGGTGGCCGCGACCTCGTCGGGCTTCTCCGGGAACCGCCCGCCGGTCAGCGGCATCATGCCCTTGACCATCGGGTCCGCCGCCTTCAGCTCACGGATCTCGGTGCTCAGCAGACCGTGCTCGGTACGGAGCTTGGCCCGGCCCGTGGTGTCGGTCAGGGATGTGGCTCCCGCGGGGACGGCCTTGGAGACATCGGTCCGGCCCGAGGGGTAGGGCTTGTTCGTGTACTCCCCGACCGCGTTGCTGTGCTGGCCGTCCGGGCTCTGGTCGACGGCCACGCCGCCGGTTCCGGCGTCGGATATCCGGGCGTCCGCCCGGCCCATCTCGCGTGCGAGCTTCTGCTCGGTGGACAGCTCCGAGCTGCGGAAGGTCAGATCCGCGGCGCTCACTCCGATGATGGGCAGCGCGATCATCGCGAGGACGAGAAAGCTCCGGCCCTTGGAGCGCCATGCGTCACGGCGGGCGATCCGGATCGCCGCCCGCCAGGAGTGGTACCAGGATTTCACAGCTCGGCCGCCTGGCCGGAGAGCAGGGAGTCGGCCTGGCTGCGCACGGTCTGGTCGACCACGGCGCCGTCCCGGAGGAAGACCACCCGGTCCGCCCAGGCGGCGAAGCGGGGCTCATGGGTGACGAGGACGCCGGCCGCCCCCGCGTCACAGCGGGCGCGCAGCAGGGCGAGCACGGCCTCACCGGTCTCGGAGTCCAGGGCGCCGGTCGGTTCGTCGGCGAGGACCAGCCGGCGGTCGCCCACCAGGGCGCGGGCGATGGCGATGCGCTGCTGCTGGCCGCCGGACATCTCATCGGGGAAGCGGTCGGCGAGATGCCCGAGGTCCATCTCCTCCAGCGCGGCGAGCGCCTCGACCCGGGCCTTGCGGGCGGAGACACCGTCCAGCTCGCGCGGCAGGGAGACATTCTCGGCCGCGGTGAGCGCCGGGATGAGGTTGTAGTCCTGGAAGACATAGCCGATGCTGCGGCGGCGCATCGCGGCGAGCGTCTTGCGGCCGCAGGTGGTGATGTCGGTGTCCTCGACGATCACCCTTCCCGATGTGGGCATGTCGAGCCCGCCCGCGATGGTGAGCAGAGTGGACTTGCCGGAGCCGGACGGGCCCATGACGGCGACGAGTTCGCCGGGGAAGACATCCAGATTGATGCCGCGCAGGGCGTGCACCTCGGTGGCTCCACTGCCGTGGACCCGGGCCAGCTGCTGGAGCTGGAGAACCGGCTTCTGTGACGTTTGGGGCTCTAGTGACTCATGTGACGTGGACGCGGACATGGGAGGGTCCCCCCTTGGACTGATGGAGTGGTCGTTTGAGCCGGGCTTCCGGGGTTGCGGAGCCCTGCGGGCCGGTCTGAGCGAGCCGGGCCGGGCGGTGCGGACGCGGGTGCTGGTGCGAGTGCTGGTGCGGGAAGAGGTGGGAAAGAGGCGTGGGGAAAAGGCGTGGGGAAGAGCGCGGGAAGGCCGTGGGGATGGGGTGCGGCGGAGTGACCGGGTCGCCCGGAACGGACTCCGGGCGCTCGGGGCCCGCGGTGGTGCGGGTACCCGGACGGGTGTGCGGACGCGCCCGGATGAGGCGCTAGGGCCGGGCGGCTCCGTTCCGGGCGGTGGTGGCGGCCGGGGCCGCCTCGGCGGCACCCGGCGGACCGGGCGTCCCCGTCGGGCCGGGCGTCCCCGTTGGGCCGGCGGCCGGCGCGGCCGTCGGAAGGTTCGCGGCTCTCCGCCCGGCCGCGCCGGAGAGCCGGATGAGCCGAACCTCGCAGTGGTCGAGCCAGCGCGCCTCGGCCTCCGTCTGGAAGATCAGCTGTTCCAGTACGAGCAGCCAGGCCACGTCGTCCCGCTCCTGCGAGCCCCCGCTCTCGATCGCGGCGAGCGCCTGCGCCTTGAGCCGGGTGTAGTCCTGCATCGCCTTGACGGTGTGGTGGCGCTGGGACTGGATCACATGGCGGATGTCCACACCGGGGGCGCCGACCGCCATGGCGAGCTTGATGGCCAGTTCGTCACGGGGCGGACTGCTCCGGTCCACCGGCGTCTCGAACCAGCTCCGCAGCTCGGCACGGCCGCTGTCGGTGATGGTGTAGAGCGCGTGGCCGGCCTCGTCCTCGCCGCTCTGCGCCACCATGCCGTCGCGCTCCAGCCGGCCCAGGGTCGTATAGACCTGGCCCACGTTGAGCGGCCAGGTGGACCCGGTGCGGGACTCGAATTCCGTGCGGAGCTGCGAGCCGTAGCGCGGGCCGTGCTCCAGGAGGGCCAGAAGGCCGTGACGGATGGACATACTGAGTATGTATACCGGGTATGCCCGAGCGCGCCAACCTCCGCGAGGCGGATCTCGGGGGGTCCGTCGCAAGGAGGACGAGGAGGACCCGGACGGGACTCCTGAGGGACGGGACCCCGGCGCGGCGGTCAGCGCCGCCGCATCCGCACCCCGAGGAAGCCGATTCCGAGCCCCATCAGCGCCATGCCGATGCCCAGCGAGAGCGGCGAGACCTGCTGGTGCGCCATCGGCTCCGGAGCCCTCTCGGAGCGCCGCTGACGTGCGGCGGCGGGGGCGTACGGGCTCAGTGAGCCCGCCGGTGGCTCCCCGGCCTCCTCCCCCGTGTCCTCCCGCGCGTCCCCGTCCGCGCCCTCCCGGTCGTCCTCGTCGGGGATCTCCTCCTCCGCGGGGCCGACGCCTCCGGGACGCCGGGCCCCGGAGGGGGGCACGGCCGGTGAGGGGCCGTCGGCTGAGGCGGAGGGGGCGGTGGAGCCGGACGGGGAATCGGGACGGGACTGTGACATGGACGCGGCGCCGGACGGTGTGTCCGCCGGCGTGGGCGGACCGGAGCCGTGGTCCGGCTCCCCGGGGTCCGGGATCTCGCTCGCCGGGGGCCGACCCGGGCGCGGCCGGCCCTCGCCCGCCGGACGTCCCGCGTAGGAGCCGGCGGCGGTCGGCTCGGCGGGGGGCGCGGGCGGACCTGACTCCTCCGCGCGGGCCTGTGGCGAGGTCAGCAGCAGGAGCGAGACGACCGAGATGGCGCACCGGGTGCGCCGTGTTGGAGCCACCGGGTGACCCCCTCCCGTACCGAGTCCGCCGAATTCCGCCGCATCCGCCGGACGCGCCCGAGGGGCCGGCGTACCGGCGCACCGGACGCACCCCGTCGGATCACGCTGACGGACTCAGCGTCACATGACCCGGCAGATCCGGCATCTCGGGCAGAGGGCAGAGGGCAGAGGGCAGCGGGCGGCGGGCGGCGGGCAGCGGTGGGAATGGAGGGAGAAACAGAGGAGAGAGGGGGGTCAGCCCGCCCGGCCCGTCGAGATGTACAGCTCGAACTCCTGGTTCTTCGGCACCACGGCCGTCCCCGCCGTGGGGAACTGGCGGACCACGGTGTCCCTGCCCCACCGGGGGTCGTCGACCTCGTGGACCGTCCAGGTCCACCCCGCCGACCGCAGGCACTCCTTCACCGAGAGCACGTCCTTGTAGAGGAGGCCCGGGGCCTGGACCTTCGCCGGGTCCGTGCCGTCCTCCATGGCGTCCGTGCACTTCGTGGTCCGGATCACCCGGCCGCGGTCCGGCGGCAGCGCCTCGCCCTCCTGCGCTCCGGCCGAGCCGTCCGGCCCGGCGGAGCGGCTCGCCGTGCTGCCCGTGCGCGGTGGCTCCTCGTCGCCCGGGGTGTTCCGGTTCTCCAGCACCTGCTGCACCGCGCCGATCGCCATCAGCCCGAGGAGGACCGCGACCACCGTGAGGGTGATCCTCCGCCCCCGGCCCTTCCCGCCCCCGGAACCCGGCGGCGCGGGCGAGATGGTGTACGAGGAGTGCGCGACCGGAGCCATGGGGGCCATGGGCCCCGTGGTCCCGTACCGCGCCTGCTGCCCGTGGGACAGCGGGGGAGCGGTCTGGGTGGAGGGCTGCGGATAGCCGTACTGCGGTGCCGGGGCGTAGGGCCCCGGCTGGTACGGCGTCCCCGCCTGCGGGGACGGGGCCTGAACCGGCTGATGGGGCCGGTGGGGCTGGTGAGGCGGGGCCTGGTGCTGGTCCAGCGGCGGGAAGACCGCGGACCCCACCCCCGCCCCGCTCGCCGGCGGAGCCCCGGAGACGATCACCGGAGCCGCCGTCCGCCCGGCCGCCGCGACCCGCGCGCACTCGTCCCGCATCGCCGCCGCGCTCGGGAAGCGCTCGTTCGGATTCTTCCGCAGGGCCCGTGCCACCAGCGCGTCCATCGCCGGGGTCACCGAACGGTTCACGGAGGAGGGCGGGACCGGCTCCTCCTGCACATGCGCGTAGACGATCGCCAGCGGCGCGTCCGCGTCGAACGGCAGCCGCCCGGTCAGGAGCTGGAAGAGCATCACGCCGACCGAGTACAGATCGGAGCGGGCGTCCACCCCCCGGCCCAGGCCCTGTTCGGGGGAGAGGTACTGCGGAGTGCCGACGACCATGCCGGTCTGGGTCATCGAGCTGACGCCCGACTGCATGGCCCGGGCGATCCCGAAGTCCATGACCTTGACGACCCCGCGCCCGGTGATCATCACATTGCCCGGTTTGATGTCCCGGTGGACCAGCCCCACCTCATGGCTGGTGTCCAGCGCGGCCAGCACGTCGGCCGTCACCCTCAGCGCCTTCTCGGCCGGCATCGCGCCGTACTGCCGCACATCCGCGTGCAGCACCGAACCGAGCGGCTGTCCCTCCACGTACTCCATGACGATGTACGGCATCGGCTCGGAGCCCCGGTGGCCCCCGGGGCCGCCGAAGACGACCGAATCCTCACCGGTGTCGAAGACCGAGACGATATTGGGATGCGACAGTTTGGCAACGGCCTGCGCCTCGCGCCGGAACCGCTCGCGGAACGACTGCTCGCGCGCCAGCTCCGTGCGGAGCGTCTTGATGGCGACCTGGCGGTCGAGCGCGGTGTCGTACGCCAGATGCACGGAGGCCATGCCGCCCTCGCCGAGCAGATCCCGGAACTGGTAGCGGCCACCGGCCAGGGACCCGCCCGCGTAGCGGCCCTGCGCGCCGTCCTGGCTCATGACTGTGCATCCCCTCGGCCGCGAAGACCGGTGTCCCGGGCCGGCCGGACCCTGGTGGTCCGCGGTGATCCGTTCTCCCTGTTACCGGGCCAGTGTGCCCGAGGGGTACGGCACGTCAAGCCGGGCACCCGTTCCGTGACCGTACGCACAAGAAGGGTCCGTCAGCGTCACAGGAGTGCCACGAAATGAGCGTGGCCGTGCTCACAGAGGTTTGATGGCCGTCCTTCCCAGGTTGGGCTGTCGTATGAAGGCTGTAGCGTGAGGCCACACGGCACCCGATACACAGATGACGACGGCGAGGACTGATGGCACCCGAACCCGAGGACGGCAGCGGCGGCGTGCCGGATGCGGCGGACTCCTGGGGCGCCGGCGGGCTGGTCGGCGACGGCCGGTACCGCCTGACCCACCGCCTCGGCCGCGGCGGCATGGCCGAGGTCTTCGCGGCGGAGGATGTGCGGCTCGGCCGCACGGTCGCGGTGAAGCTGCTCCGCGCCGATCTCGCCGAGGACCCGGTCTCCAAGGCCCGCTTCACCCGCGAGGCACAGTCCGTCGCCGGGCTCAACCACCATGCGATCGTCGCGGTCTACGACTCCGGCGAGGACGTGGTGAACGGGCAGTCCGTGCCGTACATCGTCATGGAGCTGGTCGAGGGCCGCACCATCCGCGATCTGCTGATCAACGCGGACGCGCCGCCGCCCGAGCAGGCGCTGATCATCGTCTCCGGGGTGCTGGAGGCGCTGGCCTACTCGCACCAGCACGGCATCGTGCACCGGGACATCAAGCCGGCGAATGTCATCATCACGCACTCCGGCGCGGTCAAGGTCATGGACTTCGGCATCGCGCGCGCCCTGCACGGCGCGTCCACGACGATGACCCAGACCGGCATGGTCATGGGTACGCCGCAGTACCTCTCCCCCGAGCAGGCGCTCGGCAAGGCCGTCGACCACCGCTCCGATCTCTACGCCACCGGCTGTCTGCTGTACGAACTGCTGGCGCTGCGGCCCCCGTTCACGGGCGAGACGCCGCTGTCGGTGGTCTATCAGCATGTCCAGGACATTCCGCAGCCGCCGTCGCAGACCTCCGACGTGGTGCCGCCGGAGCTGGACGGCCTGGTGATGCGCTCGCTGGAGAAGGACCCGGACGACCGCTTCCAGAGCGCGGAGGAGATGCGCGGTCTGGTGCAGTACGGGCTCCAGATGCTCCAGCAGCAGGGCAGCCACAACGGCAGCTGGAACACGGGCTTCTTCCAGGCGCCCGGCGGCGCGGCCACCGCGGCGCTGGGGGCGGCCGGGGCGACCACCGTGCACCCGGTGCACGGGGACACCGCGCAGGGTCCGATACTGCCGCCGATGAACCCGGACGACGGAGGGTATGACGGCGGTCGCCGGGGCGGGGGCGGCGGCCGGGGGCGCGGGAAGGTGTGGCTGGTGGCCGCGCTGGCCGTGGTGGCGGTCATCGCCGGGGTGGCGTTCGCGCTGAACAACATGGGCACGAAGACGGAGACGCCGCCGAAGGACGACCCGAAGGTCTCGTCGACGCCGTCGGAGTCGAAGTCCTCGCCGCCGCCGTCGAAGTCGCCGGAGCCGCCGCGGCAGGAGACCGGGTCGGTGCCGACGCAGAGCACGCAGAAGCAGTGGTCGCCTCCGGCGGGCAAGACGGATCGGCCGACGCGGCCGTCGTACAACCCGTCGCCCACGCAGTCGCAGACGGAGTCGAGCCCGCCGGTGGAGCAGTCTCCGACGACGCCGGCCTCGGAGACGCCCGGGACGGACCCGGGGACGGACCCGGGCACGGACCCCGGTACTGACCCGGGCACGGACCCCGGGACCGATCCCGGGACGGACCCGGGGACGGACACGGGCGGACCGGGTGAGGGTGGGGACACTCCCTGACCCGGGCCCGCAGGTGCGGGTTTCCTGTGGGCCGGGGGCTGGTCCCCGACCCGGGCCCGCAGGTGCGGGTTTCCTGTGGCACAGGGTCCGTCCTCAATCGCCGGACGGGCTGGGGTATTCCAGCCTCGCCGGCGTTTGAGGCGCGGGGGTTCGGGGGCTGGTCCCCGACCTGGGCCCGTAGCGTGACGGGGTCCTGTGGCACAGGGTCCGTCCTCAATCGCCGGACGGGCTGGGATTGGCTGGGGTTTGTCCTTGAGTGGCGGGCGGGCTGGGATTGCCTGGGGTTCGTCCTCAATCGCCGGACGGGCTGGAGTTGCCTGGGGTCCGTCCTCAATCGCCGGGCGGGCTGGGATTGGCTGAGGTTTGTTCTTGAGTGGCGGGCGGGCCGGGTTTCGTGGGGCGGGCTCTCCTGGGGGGCAGGAGGGGTTCTTGAGGCGGGCCGGCTACGCCGTGAAAGCCTCGCGGACCGCCTCGTACTCCCTCGTCCACCACACCGCCAGGGCCGACACCGCGGCGAACTGCGGGTCGGCCCTGCGGTCGTGGAGCTGGTAGCGCCAGCGCAGTATCCAGAAGTCGTTCAGCCGCTCCCACCACACCCGGTGCACCGCCGCCGCCAGTTCCGCCGCGTCCGCGCCGGCCGCGCGGCGGTAGGCGCGGGCGTAGGCCCGCACCTTGGGCAGTTCGAGCTGGCCGGCCGGCTGGACGAAGAAGATAGCCGCCGCCCGCACCGCCTCCTCCGCGCGCGGCTGCACCCCTAACCGGTCCCAGTCGACGATCGCGGCGGGCTCCCCGCCCCGGTAGAGCAGGTTCAGCGGGTGGAAGTCGCCGTGCACCCAGCCGCCCGCCGACGCCGGGGGCGGTCTGCGGTGGGCATGGCGCTCCAGCAGCGCCCTGCGCTCCTGGAGGCGGTGTTCGGCGAGGGTGTCGAAGGGATCGCGGGGCCCGGCCGCCCTGGCCAGCCCCAGCAGTTCGTCGATGAGCGCGAAGGTCTCCCCGGGGTCGGCGCTCTCGTGCTCCCGGTGGTCGTGTGCCGTGCGCCGCATCACCCGCTCCAGCGCCGTGTGGACGAGCCCGAGGAGCGAGCCGAGGCGGCGGGACTGGAGCGTGGAGAGATGCGCCCCGTCGCGGTGGCGGCCGTCGATCCAGGGGTGCAGGGCATAGCAGCGGCCCCCGATCACCGCGACCGTGTCGCCGTGCGCGTCCGCGAGGGGCGGGGCGACGGGCACCCCGAGCGCCTGGAGGCGCAGGGTGGCACGGTGCTGGCGGGCGATGGACTCGTGGTCGTCGTCGAGATGGTGCTTGAGGAAGTACGCCCCGCGGGTCGTGGCGATGCGGTAGCCGCGATTGAGGAGCCCCTCGGTGACCCGCTCACAGGAGAGCGGTTCGCCCGGGTCCTCGTAGCGGCGCAGCAGCGCAGCGACCGGCGGCGCGATGACAGATGAGCGCGGCACTCACCAAATGGTAGATCACTCAGCGTGTCGGTTTGGCTGCTCTGAGAGATAGTCCAGGGTATGCAGGGTGACGAACTGGGGTTCGATACGCATATAGACCGGTTCGAACCGCTCCCCGTCCGCGTGGAGCGGCTCCTCGCCGAAGAGCCGGAGGTCGTCCTCGGTCGGCCGCGCCATCTCCGCCGTACCCGTGAACTGCACGGACCACATGGCCTTGCCGCCGGAGTGGAAGTTGTCCGCGCCGTAGGCGACGACCGCGCCGTTGCACGCCCGGTGGTAGCCGAAGCCCCGGTGTATGCGGAGCATCACCCCGCAGTCGCGGACGATGTGCCGGGCCGGGGCGACGAAGGGCATGGCCCGCATGCTCGTCGCCAGCCTCCCGTACGAGACCCGGTTGAGCAGCTCCATGGCCCGGCGCTCGTCGGAGCCCTCGGGGAGGGAGGGGGGAGGAGGAGTCGCCGCGGGCGGTGCGGACGGGGCGGCCGGGAGCGGTGCGGCTGCCGGGAGCGGTGCGGCGCGGAGTTCCTCGGTGGGCATGGGCTCCACTCTGGGCGAACGGCCCGCCCCGGCGGAAGGGGCCCCCGCCCCCCGGCGTTCGGGACGTAAGTCCCGCCGCGCCCCCTCATGGGGACCCGGGCCGGGCCGGGGCGCGCTCAGTGGTGCTGACGCTCCGCCTGCATCCGCGCCACGAAGGCCGCCGCCTGCGAGCGCCGCTCCATCCCCAGCTTCGACAGCAGGCTGGAGACATAGTTCTTGATGGTCTTCTCCGCGAGGTGCAGCCGCTCCCCGATCACCCGGTTGGTCAGCCCCTCGCCGATCAGATGCAGGATCTTGCGCTCCTGCTCGGTCAGCCCGGCCAGCTTGTCGTCGCCCTTCGGGCTGTTGCCGTCGCGCAGCCGCTCCAGCACCCGCGCGGTCGCCACCGGATCGAGCAGTGATTTCCCGGCCGCGACCTCGCGCACCGCCGTGAGCAGCTCATTGCCGCGGATCGCCTTCAGCACATACCCGGAGGCCCCGGCCATGATCGCGTCGAAAAGGGCCTCGTCGTCGGCGAATGAGGTCAGCATCAGGCATTTGATGCTCTCGTCCCGGGAACGGATCTCGCGGCAGACCTCCACACCGCTGCCGTCCGGCAGCCGCACGTCCAGGACGGCGACATCCGGACGGGTCGCCGGGATTCGCACCATGGCGTCCTCGGCCGTGCCCGCCTCGCCGACGACCTCGATATCGTCCTCGACGGAGAGCAGCTCATGAACGCCGCGGCGGACGACCTCATGGTCATCCAGCAGGAATACAGTGATTTTTCCTTCTTCGCGCACGAATGCAGTCTCACACACCGGCTCTTCCCGTGCGCCGGGTGGCCGGGATAACGTGCCCGTGTCCTCGGCGGCCCGCAAGGCCGTGACCAGCGCTGTGACCAGTGGATGTTCCCCTATTTCTCGATTTACTTGGAAATCCAAGCAAAATCGCAGGTCAAAAGGGGTTTCGCAGTAATGCGTCGCACTGGGTAACGTGCTTTTTGACAGGGTCTCGTCGGGGGCACCTGTCACGCCTGTTCCGGGCCGGCGCACCCACCCCGTGCGCGGGTACGGACACGGGCGAGCCTCCCCCTGTCATCGGCAGGGGCGACCCCAGGCTCCCGGCAACCCCGGGAGACCGGACAGACGGAGGAGCACGCACGTGACCGTGGAGAGCACTGCCCCGCGCAAGCCGCGACGCGGCGGCAGGCGCGTGAGCGCCGCGAAGAAGCCACAGCCTTCCGAGCACCAGCTCGTGCAGCTGCTGTCGCCCGAGGGCGAGCGCATCGAGCACCCCGACCACCAGATCGAGCTGACCGCCGAAGAGCTGCGCGGGCTGTACCGGGACATGGTCCTGACCCGCCGCTTCGACGCGGAGGCGACCGCTCTCCAGCGCCAGGGCGAACTGGGCCTGTGGGCCTCGCTGCTCGGCCAGGAGGCGGCCCAGATCGGCTCCGCCCGCGCGCTGCGCGACGACGACTACGTCTTTCCCACCTACCGCGAGCACGGCGTCGCCTGGTGCCGCGGGGTCGACCCCACCAAGCTGCTGGGCATGTTCCGGGGCGTGAACCACGGCGGCTGGGACCCCTCGGCCAACAACTTCCACCTCTACACGATCGTCATCGGCTCCCAGACCCTGCACGCCACCGGCTACGCCATGGGCGTCGCCAAGGACGGCGCCGACTCGGCCGTCATCGCCTACTTCGGCGACGGCGCCTCCAGCCAGGGCGATGTGGCGGAGTCCTTCACCTTCTCCGCCGTCTACAACGCCCCGGTCGTCTTCTTCTGCCAGAACAACCAGTGGGCGATCTCGGAGCCGACGGAGCGCCAGACCCGGGTGCCGCTGTACCAGCGCGCGCAGGGGTACGGGTTCCCGGGCGTGCGGGTGGACGGCAATGACGTACTGGCGTGTCTGGCGGTGACCCGCTGGGCGCTGGAGCGGGCGCGGCGGGGCGAGGGGCCCACGCTGGTGGAGGCGTTCACCTACCGGATGGGCGCGCACACCACCTCCGACGACCCCACCAAGTACCGCCACGACGACGAGCGGGCGGCCTGGGAGGCGAGGGACCCGATTCTGCGGCTGCGCACTCTGCTGGTGAACGAGGGGCACGCCGGCGAGGAGTGGTTCGCGGCGCTGGAGCAGGAGAGCGATGTGCTCGCGCGGCGGGTGCGGGAGTCGGTGCGGGCGATGCCCGACCCGGACCCGGTGGCGATGTTCGATCACATCTACGCGGACGGGCACGCGCTGGTGGACGAGGAGCGGGCGCAGTTCGCCGCGTACCAGGCGTCGTTCGCCGAGGAAGGCATCTGAATCATGGCGGCTGTGAAACTTCCTCTCGCGAAGGCGCTCAACGAGTCGCTGCGCAGGGCGCTGGAGTCCGATCCCAAGGTGCTGGTCATGGGTGAGGACGTCGGGAAGCTCGGCGGAGTGTTCCGGGTCACCGACGGCCTCCAGAAGGACTTCGGCGAGGAGCGGGTGATCGACACCCCGCTCGCGGAGTCGGGGATCATCGGCACCGCGATCGGGCTGGCGCTGCGGGGTTACCGGCCGGTGGCGGAGATCCAGTTCGACGGGTTCGTCTTCCCGGCGTACGACCAGATCGTCACCCAGCTGGCGAAGATGCACGCCCGCTCCCTGGGCAGGATCAAACTCCCGGTGGTGATCCGTATCCCCTACGGCGGGGGCATCGGCGCGGTGGAGCACCACAGTGAGTCGCCGGAGGCGCTGTTCGCGCATGTGGCGGGGTTGAAGGTGATCTCGCCGTCCAACTCGTCGGACGCCTACTGGATGCTCCAGCAGGCCATCGAGTGCGACGACCCGGTGATCTTCTTCGAGCCCAAGCGGCGCTACTGGGACAAGGGCGAGGTCGACCCGGAGGCGATTCCGGGCCCCCTGCACGCGGCCCGGGTGGTGCGGCAGGGTGCGGATGTGACGCTGGCGGCGTACGGGCCGATGGTGAAGGTCTGCCAGGAGGCGGCGACGGCGGCGGCCGAGGAGGGCACCTCGGTGGAGGTGCTGGACCTGCGGTCGATGTCGCCGATCGACTTCGACGCGGTGCAGGCGTCGGTGGAGAGGACGGGCCGGCTGGTGGTGGTCCACGAGGCGCCGGTGTTCTACGGGTCGGGCGCGGAGATCGCCGCCCGGATCACCGAGCGGTGTTTCTACCATCTGGAGGCCCCGGTGCTGCGGGTCGGCGGGTTCCACGCGCCGTATCCGCCGGCGCGGCTGGAGGAGGAGTACCTGCCGGGTCTGGACCGGGTGCTCGACGCTGTCGACCGCGTGCTGGCGTACTGAGGAGAGCTGCTGTGATCCGTGAGTTCAAGATGCCCGACGTGGGCGAGGGGCTGACCGAGGCCGAGATCCTCAAGTGGTACGTGCAGCCGGGTGACACGGTCACCGACGGTCAGGTGGTCTGCGAGGTCGAGACCGCCAAGGCCGCGGTCGAACTCCCGATCCCCTACGACGGGGTGGTCCATGAGCTGAACCACGCGGAGGGGACCACGGTCGACGTCGGCCAGGTCATCATCCGCGTCGACACCGCGGGCGGCACCACCCCGGAACCGGCCCCGGAGGCCGGGGCCGAGGCCGGAACCGGAACCGGAACCGGGACCGGCACGACGGAGGAGGAGGCGCCCAAGGGCCGTACGCCGGTACTCGTCGGCTACGGCGTCGCCGAGACCTCCGGCAAGCGCCGCCCCCGCAAGGCGGCCGCACAGACCTCTCCGCCGCGGTCCGCCGCCCGGGCACCCCGGACGGCCCAGGAGGCGCCACAGAGGCCCCAGGAGCCCCAGGAGACGCCTCAGCCGCCCGCGCAGCCCTCTGCGGGGAGGCTCCCCGGCCAGGCGACCACCGCGGAGCCCCGCACCGGCGGGGTGAACGGCCATGGCTCCCCCGCTCCGGCCGCCCCCGGCTCCCGGCCGCTGGCCAAGCCCCCGGTGCGCAAGCTCGCCAAGGACCTCGGGGTCGATCTGGCGGACATCACCCCCACCGGGCCCGACGGGATCATCACCCGCGAGGACGTCCACGCGGCCGTGGCCCCGGCCCCCGGGCCCGCGACCGCCGCCGAGCCGGCCGAAACGGCTGAAACGGCTGAAACGGCTGAAACGGCTGAAACGGCCGGACCGGCGGTCACGGAAGGAGCGCGGGAGACGCGTGTCCCCGTGAAGGGGGTCCGGAAGGCGACCGCCGCCGCGATGACCGCCAGCGCCTTCACCGCGCCGCACGTCACGGAGTTCATCACCGTCGACGTGACCCGCACGATGAAGCTCGTCGAGGAGCTGAAGCGGGACCGGGACCTGGCCGGGCTGCGGGTCAGTCCGCTGCTGCTGATCTGCCGCGCGCTGCTGGTCGCGATCCGCCGCAACCCCGGCGCCAACGCCTCCTGGGACGAGGAGAACCAGGAGATCGTCCAGAAGCACTATGTGAATCTGGGCATCGCCGCCGCCACGCCGCGCGGGCTGATCGTGCCGAACATCAAGGACGCGCACGCCATGACCCTGCCGGAACTCGCCGCGGCCCTGGGCGAGCTGGTCGCCACCGCCCGCGAGGGCAGGACCACCCCGGCCGCGATGCGCGGCGGCACCGTCACCGTCACCAACGTCGGCGTCTTCGGCGTCGACACCGGCACCCCCATCCTCAACCCCGGCGAGGCCGCCATCCTCGCCGTCGGCGCCATCCGCCTCCAGCCCTGGGTCCACAAGGGCAAGGTGAAGCCGCGCCAGGTCACCACCCTCGGACTCTCCTTCGACCACCGGCTCGTCGACGGCGAACTCGGCTCCCGCCTCCTCGCCGACACCGCCGCCGTCCTGGAGAACCCGAGGAGACTCATCACCTGGGGGTAGCGGCCCCGGATACGGCCGAGGGCCCGTGACACGGCACAGTGTCACGGGCCCTCGGCCTTCTTCCCGTTCCGCGCGGGGCGGTCAGTCCCGCTGGGCGCCGGCCGGGAGCGAGCGCAGCTTCATCGACTTGGCGGTCTTGCTGCCGAAGCCGTGGTCCAGCATCTTGCCGGCGTCCTTGAAGCGGTCCTTGCCGTTGAGGACGACCCCGACGTACGTCGTGGTGCCCCGGGTGGCCGCGAAGACCAGGCAGGGCCCGGCCTTGCTGCCCGTACCGGTCTTCATGCCGACGGCGCCCTTGTAGGAGCCGAGCAGCTTGTTGGTGTTGTACCAGGTGTACGTGCGCTTCTTGCCGGCCGTGCCGGTGGGGGCCGTGGTCTTGTAGGACTGGGCCTTCACCACATCGCGGAACGTCTTGTTCCCGAAGGCGTGCCGGGCGAGCTTGGTGAGATCGGACGGGGTGGTGTAGTTCTTCCCGCCCGCCGAGATGCCGTCGAACGAGTCGAACCGGGTGTTCTTCAGCTTCAGCGACTCGGCCTTCTTGTTCATCATGCCGATGAACGACTTGGTGCGCGCCGCCGTGGTGGAGCCCTTGCCGAAGGTGTCGGCCAGGGCGTACGCGGCGTCGCAGCCCGAGGGCAGCATCAGCGCGGAGAGCAGCTGACGGACGGTGACCTTGTCGCCGGTCTTCAGATCGGCGGTGCTGGCACCCTGCTTGGTGACGTAGTCGCGGTACGCCTGCTTGATCGTCACCTTGCGGTTGAGGTCGACGCCCTTGGTGGTCAGGACGGTGATCGCGGTCGCGACCTTGGTGGTGCTCGCCATCTCGCGCCGGGTGTTCTCACCCTTGGCGAAGAGGGCCTTGCCGGTCTTCTGGTCCATCAGATAGCCGCCCGAGCCGCTGATCGACGGCTTGGGTTTCGCTGCGGCCTGGGCGGGCGCGGCGAGCGGCGAGGCGGTGAGCAGCAGGCCGCCGGACAGAACAACCGTGGCGGCTCGGCGAACGCTCGTGTTGCTGAGTATCAAAGGAAACGCTCCGGAGTTGGCACGTGCGTCGTCAAAGGTCTTCGTCGATGAGGGCCCTTGACGAGAGAAGGGCCCCATCATGAGACGCCGTGGCGCGCCAAAAGGATGCGACTCCGTGGCACATGTCTCATTCGGATGAACCAGCTCCGGTTCATCCCCCTTCGGGGGCGGCCGTCCTGCATGGTGGACAGGGCCCTGTGGATGCACCCTTGTTGTATCTAAGCTGTGTGCATGCCCGTCGCAGCCCCCGCAGCCGAACGCGTCTACGCCCATGTCAAGCAGGCGGTTCTCGACCGCCGCTACGAGGGCGGCACCCTGCTCACCGAAGGCGAACTCGCCGACGCGGTGGGCGTCTCCCGTACCCCGGTGCGCGAGGCGCTGCTCAAACTGGAGGTCGAGGGGCTGATCAAGCTCTACCCCAAGAAGGGCGCGCTGGTCCTCGCCGTCTCCGCGCAGGAGATCGCCGATGTCGTGGAGACCCGGCTGCTGGTGGAGGAGCACGCGGCCCGCAAGGCCGTCCCCGCCCCGCCCCGGCTGCTCGCCCGGCTCGAAGAGCTGCTGGAGCAGCAGAAGCGGCAGGGCGAGGCCGGGGATCTGGCCGCCGTCGCCGTCACGGACCGGCTCTTCCACGCCGAGATCGTGCGCAGCGGGGGCAATGAGATCCTCTCCCGCCTCTACGACCAGCTCCGGGACCGGCAGCTGCGGATGGGGGTGGCCGTGATGCACGCCCACCCCGACCGCATCACCAAGAACGTCGTCGAGCACAGCGAGATCCTGGAGGCCCTGCGCGCCGGGGACCCGGAGAGAGCCGCGGCCCTGGTGCACCGGCACGTCGGCTGGTTCAGCACCCTGGCGCGGGGAGAGGTCCGGTGAGCGCGTCCGGCGGCATAGCCGGCGACCCCGTTCCAGGCGACGCGGGCCGGACACCCCTCGGCGGTGGCCGGGC
The DNA here is from genome assembly GCF_053594535.1 of Streptomyces sp. NPDC001889. Lineage (NCBI taxonomy): Bacteria > Bacillati > Actinomycetota > Actinomycetes > Kitasatosporales > Streptomycetaceae > Streptomyces > Streptomyces sp. NPDC001889. The sequence continues at coordinate 171,875 of NZ_JBSFER010000012.1, read as the reverse complement.
GGCGGCGATCTGGTCGATCGGCGTCAGCGTCTACTTCGTCGCGATCATCTTCCGCACCTCGCTCGGGGTCGCCGGGCTCGACGCCGCCGACCGTTTCGACGTCAACGCCTCGGCGCTCTCCACCTTCTCCATCCTCCAGCTGCTGGTCTACGCCGGCATGCAGATCCCGGTCGGCCTGCTGGTCGACCGGCTGGGCACCAAGCGGATGCTCGTCATCGGGGCGGCGCTCTTCACCGCGGGACAGCTCGGCTTCGCGCTCGCCCCCTCGTACGGGATGGCGCTCACCGCCCGGGTGCTGCTCGGCTGCGGCGACGCGATGACCTTCATCAGCGTGCTGCGGCTGGGCAGCCGCTGGTTCCCGCCCCGGCGCGGGCCGCTGATCGCCCAGGTCGCCGCCCTCTTCGGGATGGCGGGCAATCTGGTCTCGACCATGCTCGTCTCCCGGCTGCTGCACGATGTCGGCTGGACCGCCACCTTCGCGGGCAGCTCGGTGGCGGGCGCGGTGGTGCTGGTGCTGGTGCTGCTCTTCCTCAAGGACGAGCCGGGGGTGTCCGGGCGGCGGCCGAAGGCGGCGGGCGCGGCACCCGGGAGCGCGCCGGGCGCGGCCTTCGCCCGCCGGCAGCTGGTCCTCGCCTGGCGGGAGCCGGGCACCCGGCTGGGGATGTGGGTCCACTTCACGAGCCAGTTCCCCGCGATGGTCTTCATGCTGCTCTGGGGGATGCCGTTCCTCATCGAGGCGCAGGGCCTCACACGCGAGACGGCGGGCTCACTGCTGACCCTGGTGGTGCTGGTGAGCATGGTGGTGGGTCTGGTGTACGGACAGGTCATCGCCCGCCATCACGCGGCCCGGCTGCCGCTCGCCCTCGGGACCGTCGGGGCGACCTCCGTGGTGTGGGCGGCGGTCCTGGCCCATCCGGACCGGGCGCCGATGTGGCTGCTGATCACCCTCTGCGCGGTCCTCGGGGCGTGCGGCCCCGCGTCGATGATCGGCTTCGACTTCGCCCGGCCCGCGAATCCGCCGCAGCGGCAGGGCACGGCGTCGGGCATCGTCAACGTCGGGGGCTTCACGGCCTCGATGACGGCGCTGTTCGCGATCGGCGTGCTGCTGGACGCGACCGGCGGCAGCTACCGGATCGCGTTCTCCAGTGTGTTCGTCCTGGAGGCGCTGGGGCTCGTCCAGATCCTGCGCCTGCGGGGGCGGGCGGTGAAGCTGGAGCGGGAGCGGCTGGTGGCGAGCAGGGTGGAGGCCGTGCACGTCCCGGCCTGACCGGGCGGGGGCCGGCCGGGGGCCGGGCGGAGGCCCGCCGGGGCCCGACGGGGTCAGGGCGTGATGGCGAACGACCGCAGGATCGCCGCCGCCAGCTCCTGGTCCCCGTCCACCTTGACCCGGTCCGCCACGGCGGCCGGGCGCACCCGCCCGCAGGCGAGCCGGTAGTAGGTCTCCCAGTCCGTGGCGAGGGTGACGATGGGACCCAGCGAGGGTGCCCCGTCGACCGAGCCCCGCCCGTCGGCGTTGACCCGTACGGTACGGAGGAACTCCACCGGTCCGTGCACATCGACCACCACGGCCGAGTGGGGCGGCGCGCCCGCGTCCTTGGCGACGACCTTCGGCAGCGCTTCGAGGAGGACGTCCCGGGTGATGTGGGCGCCCGGTGAGTCGAGGTTGCCGGGCTCGTTGAGCGCGACCCGCAGATCCTGCTCGTGCACCCAGGTGTCGAACGCGCGCATCCGCATCGCCAGTTCCAGGGTCTGCTCGGCGCCCAGCGGCGCGCGGACCATGGTGCCGGGCGAGCGGGTCTCGTTGCGCAGCTGACGGGCCCGCCGGATCATGGTGTACTCCAGCTCCGACGTCATCTCCGGAGAGGTGTGGTGGCGGCGCACATCCACCTGCATCTCCATGTACCGGGCGAAGTCGTTCTTCACATGGTAGAGATCGCGCGGCAGGGTGTGGATGGGCCGGGGGTCGCCCAGCATCTCGGTCTCCATGCCGATGACATGGGAGACCACGTCCCGCACCGACCAGGCGGGGCACGGCGTCGCCCGGTTCCACTCCCCCTCCACGAGAGGCTGCACCAACTCGGCTATCGCTTCGATGGCGTGGGTCCAGGCATCGGCGTAGTTCTGGAGGCTGGGATGGACGGTCACGGGACCCCTCGGCGGTTCTGCGGGCGGCTGGGCTGCTGGCGGCGACGGCTGGGCTGCGTGGGAGGTTCGGTCAGTTAAGTTACGCTGCCGGGCGGCGGCCCGGCAGTCCTTTCGTATGACGATCGTAGGCCCGCACCCCGGCCTCTCCTACAGGACCGCTGACGCCGTGCGCCCGTTCTCCCGCCAATTCGTCCCAGACCGGAACAAACCCAACGCGTGCCCGGGGGAATGCCGCTCCGGGCGGGTGCGGTTGGATGAGGGTATGGCGACACGTGCACGTGTTCGGGCCCCCGAGCTGACCGGCAGGGGCGGCTGGCTGAACACCGGTGACAGGCAGTACACCCTCGGCGAGCTGCGGGGGAAGATCGTGATTCTCGACTTCTGGACCTTCTGCTGTGTGAACTGTCTGCACGTCCTGGACGAGCTGCGGGAGCTGGAGGAGAAGCACCGCGACACCGTGGTGATCATCGGGGTGCACTCGCCGAAGTTCGTGCACGAGGCCGACCACCGGGCCGTCGTCGACGCGGTCGAGCGGTACGGGGTGCACCACCCGGTGCTCGACGACCCGGAGCTGTCCACCTGGAAGCAGTACGCGGTACGCGCCTGGCCCACCCTGGTCGTCATCGACCCCGAGGGGTATGTGGTCGCCCAGCACGCCGGTGAGGGGCACGCGCACGCCATCGAGCGGCTCGTCGCGGAGCTGGAGAGCGAGCACACGGCGAAGGGGACGCTGCGGCGCGGGGACGGGCCGTATGTCCCGCCGGAGCCGGAGGCGGGGGAGCTGCGCTTCCCGGGGAAGGCGGTCGTCCTGCCCTCCGGGAACTTCCTCGTCTCCGACACCACCCGGCACCGGCTGGTCGAGCTGGAGCCCGACGGCGAGCGGGTGGTGCGGCACATCGGCGAGGGGGAGTTCCGCGAGCCCCAGGGGCTCGCGCCGCTGCCCGACGGCCGGATCGCCGTCGCCGACACGGTGAACCACAGAATCCGGGCGTACGACCCCGGGACCGGCGCGATCGAGACGCTCGCCGGGACCGGGAAGCAGTGGTGGCAGGGGTCGCCGGCCTCCGGTCCCGCGCTGGAGACCGATCTCTCCTCGCCGTGGGACATCGCCTGGTTCGACGGGCGGCTGTGGATCGCCATGGCCGGGGTGCACCAGCTCTGGACCCTCGACCCGGAGACCGGAACGGTCGGGGTCGCGGCCGGCACCACCAACGAGGGGCTCGTCGACGGGCCCGCCGCCGAGGCCTGGTTCGCCCAGCCCTCGGGGCTCGCGGCGGCCGGGGACCGGCTGTGGATCGCCGACTCCGAGACCTCCGCACTGCGCTGGATCGGCCTGGACGGCGTGGTGCGCACCGCCGTGGGCACCGGCCTCTTCGACTTCGGACACCGGGACGGACCGGCCGGTCAGGCGCTGTTCCAGCACCCGCTGGGCGTGACCGCCCTGCCCGACGGGTCGGTGGCCGTCAGCGACACCTACAACCACGCGCTGCGCCGGTACGACCCGGTGAGCGGCGAGGTGACCACCCTCGCCACCGATCTGCGGGAGCCCTCCGACGCGGTGCTCGCCGGGGACGACATCGTGGTGGTGGAGTCGGCGCGGCACCGGCTGACCCGGCTGCGGCTGCCGGAGGAGGCGGTGCGGGTCGAGGCCGTCGCGCACCGCACCCGGCGTGCGGCGACCGAGGTCGCGCCCGGGACGCTGCGCCTGGACGTGGTCTTCCGGGCGCCCGCCGGGCAGAAGCTCGACACCCGCTACGGCCCCTCCACCCGGCTGCTGGTCTCCGCGACCCCGCCGGAGCTGCTCACCGGCGGGGCCGGCGCGGGCACCGATCTGACCCGCGCGCTGGAGATCGACCCGGCGGTACGGGAAGGGGTGCTGCATGTCTCCGCGATGGCGGCGTCCTGCGACAACGACCCCGCGAACGAGTACCCGGCCTGCCATGTGCACCAGCAGGACTGGGGTGTTCCGGTCCGGGTGACCGAGGGCGCGGCGACCCGGCTGCCGCTGGTGCTGGCGGGCCTGGACGAGGAGGGGGCCGAAGCGGGCGGGGACCCGGTGTAGGCGTCGGGTACGACAGCGCGGCGAGGCGCGGTGCCGGGGCACAGGAGCCCAGCGAGACCAGGGCGCAGGGCCCTGCGCCCCGGAGCGCGGGGGACATCCGGTGAGCCGGCGGGCGCGCCCCACCGCGCCCCGCGGCCCGAGTGGCGGGATTCGTGGCTGAGCCGGGCCGTCCGTGGGGCTCGTGTCCGGGTCGGCCCGGTCGGCCCGGAGCGCGGGGGACATCCGGTGAGCCGGCGGGCGCGCCCCACCGCGCCCCCCGGTCCGGGCGGTGGGCTCGTGGCTGAGCCCGGCCCGGTGGCGGGCTCGGGGGCGATCCCGGACGGGGCCGGGGGGCGATGCCGGTCGGCGCGGGCGCGGGCATCCCTAGCCGAGCAGGCCCTGTTCGGCCGAGACCTTCCCCGTGGCCCCGTCCAGACACCCTCGTACCCACAGCTCCGGGTCGTGCTCCGCCTTGGCGCCCGCCGTGCCGTCCTCGGCCAGCCGCTGGCACCCCCCGGCCAGCAGATCGGCGGTCAGCGCGCCGTCGCGGTCGTACTGCTTGACGCGGTTCCCGTGCAGGTAACCGGCCTCGTAGGTGACGTCGTCGGCCCACGGCGGCCGGTCGTTGTACTGGTCGATCACCAGCCAGGCGCCGGTGAACAGCGCGGTGGCGGCCAGGGCGACGACACGGAGCAGGGCGCGGCGCGAGGGGCCGCCGGACGTGGGGGCGGCGGACGCCGTCCGATCGAGCAGAACCATGCCCGTCAGCCTGCCCGGCACCGCCTTTCGCGGATGTTTCGCGACCGGCCGGTCCGGCCGGCCGGTCGCGGCGGTGCGGGCGGGACGGTCAGCTCTCCAGGAACGCCGTCAGCACATTCGCCAGCAGATACGGGTCGTCCGAGCCGCACAGCTCGCGCGCGCTGTGCATGGACAGACACGCCACACCGATGTCCACGGTCCGGATGCCGTGCCGGGCGGCGGTGATCGGTCCGATGGTGGTGCCGCACGGCATCGCGTTGTTCGACACGAACGACTGCCACGGCGAACCGGCCCGCTCGCAGGCCGCCGCGAACACCGCCCGGCCGCTCCCGTCGGTGGCGTACCGCTGGTTCACATTGACCTTGAGGATCGGACCGCCGTTGGGACGCGGGTGGTGCGTCGGGTCGTGGCGCTCCGGGTAGTTGGGGTGGACCGCGTGGCCGACGTCGGAGGAGAGACAGATCGTCGCGGCGAAGGCGCGCGCCCGGTCCTCGTACCCGCCGCCGCGCGCGAACACCGAGCGCTCCAGCACCGAGCCGAGCAGCGGGCCGTCGGCGCCGGTGTCGGCCTGCGAGCCGTTCTCCTCGTGGTCGAAGGCGGCGAGGACGGGGATGTACGAGAGTCCGGGCGCGGCGGCGGCTGCGGCGAGCGCGGCCGTGCCGGCGTGCACGGAGAGCAGGTTGTCCATGCGCGGCCCGGCGAGCAGCTCCCTGTCCCGGCCCAGATAGGCGGGGGCCTCAAGGGAGTGGGTCATCAGGTCCCAGCCGGTGACCTCGCCCTCCTCGATCCCCGTCTCCTCCTCCAGGAACTGGATGAGATCGCCCTCGTGGGCGTCGCCGAGGCCCCAGATCGGCTGCATATGGCGCTGCTTGTCGAGCTTGAGACCGTCCGGTGTGACATTGCGGTCGAGGTGGATGGCGAGCTGCGGTACGCGCAGCAGCGGCCGGTCGATGTTGACCAGCCGGTGCGAGCCGTCGCGCAGGGTCAGCCGGCCGGCGATGCCGAGATCGCGGTCGAGCCAGCTGTTGAGGAGCGGCCCGCCGTAGACCTCGACGGCGATCTGGCGCCAGCCGTGGGAGCCGGCGTCGGGCCGGGGCTTGACCCGCAGATTGGGGGAGTCGGTGTGGGCGCCGACGATCCGGAAGGGAGTGTGGGCGTCGGCGCCCTCGGGCACGTACCAGGCGATGAGCGCGCCGCCGCGGATGACGTACTTGCCGCCGGCCGTGGCGTCCCAGACATCCGTCTCCCGCACCTGCCGGAAGCCCGCCTTCTCCAGCCGCCCGGCGGCGACGGTCACCGCGTGGTAGGGCGAGGGGGCGGCGGCCAGGAAGGTCATCAGGTCGTCGGTGTGTCCACGGTCGAACCGGGCGGGTGCGCTGGTGCTCATGGAGCCACCTTAACGAGGGGCGTGCGCTGGGGGCGCATGTACGGGGCATGCGCTCGGTGGCCCGGGGCCCGGCCCGTGGGCGGGAGCCCCGGCCTCCTCGCCGGAGCGGGGCGCCCGCCCTCGCGGCGGGGTCAGCCGCCGACGCGGGCGGAGGGCGGTTCGCCGTTCTGCGCCTGGCGGGAGCGCTCGGCGAACATCCCCGCCAGCTCACGGAGTTCACCGTCGCCGCGCCGCTCGGCCTGGAGCCCGCCGGTCTGGACGGCCAGCAGGGTGGTGCCGACACGGATCTGGACGGTGGCCCCCGGGGTCCGTACCGAACTGGTGCCCCGGATGACATCGTGCTGCTCGCCGACGGCGGCGGGGAGCTTCGCGGGGCTCGACAGACCGGTCATCCCGTCGCCGCCGCGCCCCAGCATGGCGGGGTAGGCGGCGGACGCGGACGCGGCGTCCTCATAGGCGTACAGCATGAAGGTGACGGTGCCCGCGCCCTCCTTCAGGAACATGGCGCTGCCCGCCGCGACCGCGTTCTCGCAGATCGGGTCCGTGGTCTTCTTGCCGCAGGTCGGGCCGGTGGGGGCGTTCGCCGCCGTGAGGTCGAAGGCGCTCGCGGGGGCGGCGGCCTTCCAGCCGGGGACGGAGTCGTCGGTGGGCAGCAGCGCCCTGACGGCGGTGTCGTCGAGCCGGGTGGCCCTGACGGAGCCGGTGCCGTCGGGTCCCCCGGGGGCGGCGGAGGCGCTCGGTGTGCTCTTCGCGTCCGTGCCGCCCTGGCCGTCGCCGGAGCCGCACCCCGCCAGCAGCAGTACGGCCGCGGTGACTCCGGCGGCGGTGAACCGCCGGTATCCGGTCACTGTCATGGTCTCTCCCCCTGCTCTCTCTGCGCGTTGATCATACGGACGGCCCGCCCCCCGAGAGGGACGGGCCGTCCGCCGGAGAGCGGGGGCGCGGATCAGAACGCGGCCTCGTCCAGCTCCATCAGCGAGAGGTCGACGTTCTCCGCGAGGGCGCGCTCCACCGAGACGCCCGGCAGGACGTTCGCGGCGAAGAACTTCGCGGCGGCGATCTTGCCCTGGTAGAACGGCACGTCCTTCGCCGTCGCGGTCGGCAGCTTCTCCGCCGCCACGGCCGCGCCGCGCACCAGCAGATAGCCGACGACGACATCGCCGGAGGCCATCAGCAGCCGGGTGGTGTTCAGCCCGACCTTGTAGATGTTGCGGACGTCCTCGCCGGTGGCGATCAGGTCGTTGGTCATCGCGCCGACGATCGCCTCCAGGTCGACGGCGGCCTGGGCCAGCGCGTCCCGGGCGCCGGCCAGCTCCTCGCCGCCGGTGCCGACGGCCAGGAACTTCTTGATCTCCTCGGAGAGGGTGTTCAGCGCCTGGCCCTGGTCACGGACGATCTTCCGGAAGAAGTAGTCCTGGCCCTGGATGGCGGTCGTGCCCTCGTAGAGGGTGTCGATCTTGGCGTCCCGGATGTACTGCTCCAGCGGGTACTCCTGGAGGTAGCCGGAGCCGCCGAAGATCTGGAGGGACTGGGCGAGCTGCTCGTAGGACCGCTCCGAGCCGTACCCCTTGACGATGGGCAGGAGCAGGTCGTTGAGCGCGGTCAGCCCGGCGGTGTCCTCGCCGGCGGTCTCCTTGGCGGCGATCTCGTCCTGCACGGAGGCCGTGTAGAGGACGAGGGCGCGCATGCCCTCCGCGTACGACTTCTGGGTCATCAGGGAGCGGCGGACATCGGGGTGGTGGGTGATGGTGACCTTGGGGGCGGTCTTGTCCGCGAAGTTCACCAGGTCCTGGCCCTGGACGCGCTCCTTGGCGTACTCCAGCGCGTTGAGGTAGCCGGTGGAGAGGGTGGCGATGGCCTTGGTGCCGACCATCATCCGGGCGAACTCGATGATCATGAACATCTGGCGGATGCCGTCGTGCTTGTCGCCGATCAGCCAGCCCTTGGCGGGGTGGCGGTCGCCGAAGGTCATCTCGCAGGTGTTGGAGGCCTTGAGGCCCATCTTGTGCTCGACGTTGGTGGCGTACACGCCGTTGCGCTCGCCCAGCTCGCCGGTCTCCCAGTCGAAGAGGAACTTCGGTACGAGGAAGAGGGAGAGGCCCTTGGTGCCGGGGCCCGCGCCCTCGGGGCGGGCGAGGACGTAGTGGAAGATGTTCTCCGACATGTCGTGCTCGCCGGAGGTGATGAAGCGCTTCACGCCCTCGATGTGCCAGGAGCCGTCCTCCTGCGGCACGGCCCTGGAGCGGCCGGCGCCCACGTCCGAGCCGGCGTCGGGCTCGGTGAGGACCATGGTGGAGCCCCACTGCTTCTCGACGGCGATCGCCGCGATCTTCTTCTGGGCGTCATTGCCCTCCTCGAAGAGGAGGCCGGCGAAGGCGGGGCCCGAGGAGTACATCCACAGGGCGGGGTTGGAGCCGAGGAGCAGCTCCGCGTAGGCCCAGATCAGGGAGCGGGGCGCGGTGGTGCCGCCGATCTCCTCGGGCAGGCCGAGCCGCCAGTACTCCGACTCCATGAAGGCTTCGTAGCTCTTCTTGAAGGAGGCCGGTATGGGGGCGGTGCTGGTCTCGGGGTCGAAGACGGGCGGGTTGCGGTCGGCGTCCACGAAGGATTCCGCCAGCTCGTTCTCCGCGAGGCGGGCCAGCTCTTCGAGGATGCTGCGGGCGGTGTCGACGTCCATCTCCGCGAACGGGCCGGTGCCGTACAGCTTGTCGCGCCCGAGAACCTCGAAGAGGTTGAACTCGATGTCGCGGAGATTCGACTTGTAGTGCCCCATGGCGACGGCTCCGTAGGTTCGGGAGTCTGATGGCGGTCGGCTTACCCAGCTACCAGTAAGTAGCTACGATGATGCTACCCACCAGTAATAAGTTGCAACCCCCCATCGCCCAAATGTGACTCGTTACCCTTGCGGGCATGTACGGCTATGACCAGAGTCAGGGCGCTCACCAGCAGTACGCACCCCAGCAGCCCTACGGGGGGCAGTCGCAGGGGCAGCCGCTGTATCCGGAGCCGTCGCCCCCCTCGCTCGCCGACGCGGTGCGCGCCTTCACCACCGGAACCCTCTCCGCCGAGGACTTCCAGCAGATCTTCGCCACCTCGAAGGTCTACTGCCCGCGCGGCGACAACCCGGGCTTCCTGGCGCTGCACAACACCCAGCAGCCGGTGATCCCGATGTTCACCTCCCTCAAGGAGCTGCGCCGGTACGCGGGCAAGGAGTCCAAGTACTTCGTGATCACCGGGGCGGAGGTGATCGATCTGCTGCCGACCGGGTACGGCTTCGTCCTCGACATGGAGGGGGAGCACCGGATGGTCTTCGACGCCAAGGCGGTGGAGCAGATGGTCGACTTCGCGATGCGCCGGATGTACGGCTGATCATCGGATCGCCTCGTTGTGCGCGGCTTGTGCCGCCCTGTAACCCTGTGGCCGGATCTGGGCCCCGCGGACGCCCGGGAGGAATACCTCCCGGGCGTCTCCGCGTTCTGGGTAGCGGAAAGTTCAGTATTCAACTAAACTGACCGCACAAGGAGGTACTCCCCATGCCCGCTGTGACTGTCGAGAACCCGCTCACCCTGCCGCGCGTCTCCGCCCCCGTGGAGGCCACACCCCGTCCCGTCCTCACGGTGACCACCGCTCCCAGTGGGTTCGAGGGGGAGGGCTTCCCGGTGCGCCGCGCCTTCGCCGGGATCAACTACCGGCACCTCGACCCGTTCATCATGATGGACCAGATGGGCGAGGTCGACTACGCCCCGGGAGAGCCCAAGGGCACCCCCTGGCACCCCCACCGGGGCTTCGAGACCGTCACGTATCTGATTGACGGAACGTTTGTGCACCAGGACAGCAACGGCGGCGGCGGCACCATCCGGAACGGTGACACCCAGTGGATGACCGCCGGGTCCGGACTGCTGCACATCGAGGCTCCCCCGGAGGAGCTGGTCATGTCCGGCGGCCTCTTCCACGGCCTCCAGCTCTGGGTGAACCTCCCCGCGGCCGACAAGATGATGGACCCCCGCTACCAGGACATCCGCGGCGGCCAGGTCCAGCTGCTCACCTCCCCCGACGGGGGCGCTCTGCTCCGCGTCATCGCGGGTGAGCTGGACGGGCACGAGGGCCCCGGCATCACCCACACCCCCATCACGATGATCCACGCCACCCTGCGCCCCGGCGCGGAGATCAATCTCCCGTGGCGGCAGGACTTCAACGGCCTGGCGTACGTCCTGGCCGGCAGCGGCTCCGTCGGCACCGAGCGGCGCCCCGTGCGCAAGGGGCAGACGGCCGTCTTCGGCGAGGGCGGCGCGCTGACCGTCCGGGCGGACGAGTCCCAGGACTCGAACACCCCCGACCTGGAGATCGTGCTGCTCGGCGGGCGTCCCATCCGGGAGCCGATGGCGCACTACGGGCCGTTCGTCATGAACACCCAGGCCGAGCTGAAGCAGGCCTTCGAGGACTTCCAGGCCGGGCGCCTGGGGTCGGTCCCGGCGGTCCACGGGATGTAGCCGGTCCCGGCGCGCCCGCCCGTCACCCGGGCGGGCGCGCCGGGCGGGCCCGGGGCGCGCGGGCGTGGTCGGGTGGAGGGGTGCTGACCCTTCTCCCCGAGCCCGTGCGGCGCCTCGCGGCCTGGTGCGCCGTCGTCCTGCTGGTGGCAGGGGTGGCCGCGGCGGTGCTCTGGGTACTGGGGACCTTCCGGATCGCGGTCACCCCGGTGCTGCTCGCGCTGCTGGGCACGGCGCTGCTCGGGCCGTTCCACCGATGGCTCGTCCGCATGAAGGTGAACCGGTCGCTCGCGGCCGGGCTGACCTGTGTGGCCGTGCTCGCCGTCGTCGGCGGGGCCATGTACATCATCGTGACCGCGCTGATCGACAGCGGCGACCAGATCCTGCTCTCGCTGCGGCGGGCCGCGGAGGGGCTCGTCGAGCACCTCGGGGCGGCCGGGACCTCGGTCAACGACCTCGCCGGCAACGCGAAGGACCTGCTCCAGAAGTTCGGGGGGACGGCGGCCTCCGGGGTGATCAGCGGGCTGGGGGTGGTGGGGCAGGCGATCGCCACCGCCGTCCTCGCGCTGCTGCTGATCTTCTTCTTTCTCCGGGACTCCGACCGGGCGTCCGATCTGGCCCACGCCATCGCGCCGGGGCCGAACGGGGACGCCGTCGAGGCGATGGGGCGGCGTGCCTTCGAGGCCGTCGAGGGGTTCATGCGCGGGACCACCTTCATCGCCCTCATCGACGCGATCCTCATCACCATCGGACTGCTGGTGCTGAGGGTGCCCGGGGCGGTGGGGCTGGGGGCGCTGGTGTTCGTCGGGGCGTACATCCCCTACCTCGGGGCCTTCATCTCCGGCGCGGTGGCGGTGCTGGTCGCGCTCGCCGACCGGGGGTGGGTGATCGGGCTGTGGGCGCTGGGGGTGGTGCTGGCGGTGCAGGTGCTGGAGGGGCATCTGTTGCAGCCGATGATTCAGAGCAGGACGGTGCAGATGCATCCGGCGGTGGTGATGCTGGCGATTACCGCGGGGGCGGGGGTGGCGGGGATTCTGGGGATGCTGCTGGCGGTTCCGGTGACGGCGGCGGCGTTCGGAGTCATCAGCGAACTCCGCGCCCGCTACCCGTCTCCTCCCTCTCCGACCCCTTGACCTCCCGCCCCGAGCCCCGGGCGCCCGCGCCTCAATTCCCCAGACGGGGATGGACCACTCAGCCCGTCTGGGGGCACCTCTCGGAGGCAGCTCCGGGGGAGTTCGAGGACGGACCCTGGTCCACAGGACCCCGCATCCCGCGGGCCCGGTTCGGGGGCCAGCCCCCGAACCCCCGCGCCTCAAACGCCGGCGAGGCTGGATTTCGTGCCTCAGCTCGCCGGAGGGGCTGGGGGCGCGGCTCAATCGCCGGAGGGGCTGGATTTTGTGCCTCAGTTCGCCGGAGGGGCTGGGGGCGCGGCTCAATCGCCGGGGGGGCTGGATTTTGTGCCTCAGTTCGCCGGAGGGGCTGGGGTGGACGGACCCTGTGGCACAGGTGCCCGCGCGCTGCGGAGCCCCGGAAGTCACCAGCACCCCGGAGGGGCCACCCGGATTACGGGGTGGGCTTGGTCGACTCGTGGAGGGTGAACCAGATCGACTTGCCCTCGCCCCGCGGATCAACCCCCCACGCATCCGCCAGCATCTCCATCAGCATCAACCCCCGCCCCGACGACGCCATCTCCCCGGGGCGCCGCTTGTGCGGCAGATCATCGCTGGTGTCCGTCACCTCCACGCGCAGACGGCGGGCGGTGCCCTCGCCCGTGCCGCAGGTGACCTCCGCGGCCAGCAGCGCGTCCCCGTCGGTGTGGACCAGCACATTGGTCAGCATCTCGGAGACCATCAGCACCGCCGAGTCGATCTGCTCCGTGTCCGCCCAGTCGTGCAGCAGCTCCCGCATCTGCTGCCGGGCCGCCGCGATCCGTTCCGGCTCCGCCTGGGCCACCGTCATCGCCGTGCGCCGGGGGGCCTCCCGGACCGGTGCCCCGTCGCGGGCGAGCAGCACGAGCGCGACATCGTCCTCGCGCCGGTCGGCGAGCGGGCCGGTTGTGTAGTGGGAGACCGGGCCGTGCACCGCCTGCACCAGGGAGTCCGCCAGCTCCTCCAGCGAGTCCGGCTCCGTGTGGTTCTCCAGGACCTCCCGCAGCCGCACCCACCCGGTGTCCAGATCGTGCCCGCCGGTCTCCAGCAGCCCGTCGGTGCAGATCATCATCGTCTCGCCGGGCTCCAGCGCCATCCGGGTCGTCGGATAGTCCGAGTCCGGGTCGATGCCCAGCGGCAGCCCGCCCTCGGTGGGCCGCATCAGCACCGTCCCGTCGGCGGTGCGCACCGCCGGCTCCGGGTGGCCGGCCCGGGCGATCTCGATGCCGCCGCTCGCCGGGTCCACCTCCAGATACAGACAGGTCGCGAAGCGGGGGCTGGAGTAGTCGGCCTTCTCGTACGTATCGGTGATGCCGTGCAGAAAGCGGGACGCCCGCGAGAGCACCGCGTCGGGCCGGTGCCCCTCGGACGCGTACGCCCGCAGCGCGATCCGGAGCTGCCCCATCAGCCCGGCCGCCCGCACATCGTGCCCCTGCACATCCCCGATGACCAGCGCGATCCGACCGGACGGCAGCGGGATCATGTCGTACCAGTCGCCGCCGACCTGGAGCCCGCCGCCGGTGGGCACGTACCGCGCCGCCACCGTCATCCCGGGGATCGCGGGCCCCAGCACCGGCATCATCGACCGCTGGAGCCCCAGCGACAGCTCCCGCTCCGACTCCGCGACCCCGGCCCGGGTGAGCGCCTGAGCCAGCATCCGGGCCACCGTGGTCAGCACCGACCGCTCGTCGGGAGTGAAGGCCACCGGGTGGCGGAAGGCCGCCATCCAGGCGCCCATCGTCCGCCCGGCGACGATCAGCGGCAGATACGCCCAGGACTGGCGCCCCAGCCGCTGGGCCAGCGGCCAGCTCGTGGGGTAGCGCCGGCAGTACTCCTCCGGGCTCGGCAGATACACCGCCCGCCCGCCGCGCACCACGTCGGCGGCCGGGTGGTGCGTGTCCAGCCGCATATCGCTGAAAGGATCCTCCCCGGCGCTCTGGTGGCCGTGGTGCCCGATGATCGTCAGCCGCTCGCCCGCGGCGCCGAAGACCGCGAGCCCGTCCGGCGAGAACCCGGGCATGGAGAGCGAGGCCGCCACCCGCAGCACCTCGGCGGTGGACCGCGCCTCCGCCAGCGCCCGCCCGGCGTCCAGCAGGAACGCCTCGCGCGAGCGCCGCCAGTCACCGGTGATGGGGGTGCGGGCCGCCGTGCCCTCGGTGGGCTCGGCGACCTGCTGGAGCATTCCGTCCAGCAGATACGCCCCGTTGTGGAGGACCGGCTTGGAGCGGCTCCGCACGGTACGGACGACCCGGCCCTCGTCGTCGACCACCCGCAGCCTGCCCTCGGCGAGCGTCCCCTCGGCGATGGCCAGCGAGACGACCCCGTTGATCTCGTTCCAGTCGATGGGATGGAAACGGGCCCGTACCACCGACTCGGGGAAGGTGTGGGACGGGGATTCGCCGGGGGCGGCGGGTTCGCAGGGCAGCTCCAGCAGCCGGGCGGCCTCGGAGTCGAGGGTGACGAACCCCGCCGCGTTGTCCCACCGCCACAGGCCGGTTGCGATCGCGGCCAGGACATCCTCGGTGCGCATTGCCTCACTTTATTCCGATCTGGAGCACCATCGTGCCCAGAGCCCCTCCGGGGCCCACTCACGGGGGACAAGCGGTGGCGTGTCCATCCCCATGAGGTGTGTCGGCCCCGGGCGGTAACCTTGACGGACCCGGCCCATCCCAAAATCACCAAGACTGGATGAACGACGATGCATCGGTACAGGTCACACACGTGCGGCGAGCTCCGCGCCTCTGACGTCTCCACCGACGTCCGGCTGAGCGGCTGGCTGCACAATCGCCGAGACCTGGGCGGCATCCTCTTCATCGATCTGCGCGATCACTACGGCATCACCCAGCTGGTGGCCCGCCCCGGCACCGCCGCCAACGAGGCGCTGAGCCACCTCACCAAGGAGACCGTCGTCCGGATCGACGGCACGGTCGTCAGCCGTGGCGCGGACAACGTCAACACCGAGCTGCCCACCGGCGAGATCGAGGTCGAGGTCGCCGAGGTGGAGGTGCTGGGCGCCTCCCAGCAGATCCCGTTCACCATCAACGCGGACGACGGGGTCAACGAGGAGCGGCGGCTGGAGTACCGCTTCCTCGATCTGCGCCGCGAGCGCATGCACCGCAACATCATGCTGCGCAGTGCCGTGATCTCCGCCATCCGGCACAAGATGACCGCGCTCGGCTTCAACGAGATGGCCACCCCGATCCTCACCGCCACCTCCCCCGAGGGCGCGCGCGACTTCGTGGTCCCGTCCCGTCTCAACCCGGGCAGGTTCTACGCCCTGCCGCAGGCGCCGCAGCAGTTCAAGCAGCTCCTGATGATCTCCGGCTTCGACCGCTACTTCCAGATCGCGCCCTGCTTCCGCGACGAGGACGCCCGCGCCGACCGCTCCCCCGGCGAGTTCTACCAGCTCGACGTGGAGATGAGCTTCGTCGAGCAGGAGGATGTCTTCCGCCCGGTCGAGAAGCTGATGACCGAGCTGTTCGAGGAGTTCGGCGGCGGCCGGCACGTCACCTCGCCGTTCCCGCGCATTCCCTTCCGCGAGGCGATGCTGAAGTACGGCAGCGACAAGCCCGACCTCCGGGCCGAGCTGGAGCTGACCGACATCACCGATGTCTTCGAGGGCTCCGCGTTCAAGGCGTTCGCCGGCAAGCACGTCCGCGCGCTGGCGGTGCCGGATGTCGCCGCCCAGCCCCGGAAGTTCTTCGACGGGCTCGGCGACTTCGCCGTCTCGCTCGGTGCCAAGGGCCTGGCCTGGGTGCGCGTGGCCGAGGACGGCTCGCTCTCCGGCCCGATCGCCAAGTTCCTCACCGAGGACAACGTCAGCGTCCTCACCGAGCGCCTCGGCCTCGCCGCCGGCCACGCCGTGTTCTTCGGCGCGGGCGACTTCGACGAGGTCACCAAGATCATGGGCGGCGTCCGGGTCGAGGCCGCCAAGCGCTCCGGCCACTTCGTCGAGGGCGAGTTCCGCTTCTGCTGGATCGTCGACTTCCCGATGTACGAGCGGGACGAGGAGACCGGGAAGATCGACTTCTCCCACAACCCCTTCTCCATGCCGCAGGGCGGGATGAGGGACCTGGAGGAGAAGGACCCCCTCGACATTCTGGCCTGGCAGTACGACATCGTCTGCAACGGCCTGGAGCTGTCCTCCGGCGCGATCCGCAACCACGAGCCCGAGATCATGCTCAAGGCCTTCGAGATCGCCGGTTACGACCGCGACACCGTCGAGCAGGAGTTCGCGGGCATGCTCCGCGCCTTCCGGCTCGGCGCCCCCCCGCACGGCGGCATCGCCCCGGGCGTGGACCGCATCGTGATGCTCCTCGCCGACGAGCCCAACATCCGCGAGACGATCGCCTTCCCGCTCAACGGCAACGCCCAGGACCTGATGATGGGCGCGCCCACCGAGCTGGACGAGTCCCGGCTGCGGGAGCTGAACATCCAGCTCCGCAAGCCGGTGGCCAAGCCCGCCGAGTAGGCCGCCGGTCCGCCGGGCGGCTCCCGCCCGGTCTCCGGAGAGGCCCCGCACCGCCACGGCGGCGCGGGGCCTCTCCGCTGCCTCCCGCCCGCCCGGGGAGGTGCGCCGCCACCCGGGCCAGGCGGCTGAAGAAACCATTCAGCGCGGGCGGGCAACCGGGACCCCGGCCCAGCGCGTTCTCCGGATGTGGACGACCGAGAACAAGGGCGGGGATGGCTGGATGGGCTCCGGGGGCGACGAGGGCGACTTCGAGGCGTTTGTCGCCGCCAGAGGGCCACGGCTCCTCCGGGTGGCCTGGCTGCTGACCGGCGACCGGCATCTCGCCGAGGACCTGCTCCAGACCGCGCTGGCCAAGGTCTGGCCCAAGTGGCACACCGTCGCCCGGGACCATCCCGAGGCGTACATCCGCAGGACACTGGTGCACACCCATGCCTCCTGGTGGCGCCGGCGCTGGCGCGGCGAGGTGCCGCACGGCGAACTGCCGGACGCGGTCGCGTCCTGGGACGCGTACGCCTCCGTCGATCTGGAGCAGTCGCTCGCCTGGGCGATCCGCGCGCTCCCGGTGCGGCAGCGCGCCGTCGTCGTGCTGCGCTACTTCGAGGACCTGAGCGTCGAGGAGACCGCCGAGACCCTCGGCTGCGCGCCCGGCACCGTCAAGAGCCAGGCGTCCAAGGCGCTGCGCACCCTGCGCGCGCTGCTGCCCGACTCCGCGACCGAGAGGCGTGAGCACCATGCGCGAGCCTGTTGACCACGCCGAGGACGAGCTGCGCGTCCTGCTGGAGCGCGCCACCCCCGAGCTGAGCGCCCCCGAGGGGCGGCTCCGCCAGGTGCGGGAGCGGGTCGCCCGCCGGCGCCGCAGACGGGCGGGGGCCGCCGTGCTCACCGTCACCGCCCTCGCGGTCGCCGGGACGCTGCTGCCGCAGACCCTGGACGGCCTCCACCACCGCCCGGACAGCACGGCGTCCCCGGCGGGCACACCCTCCGTGCGCGCAGTGGAGGCCCTGCCCGCCCCCGGCTCCGTCCGGGGCGCCGGACCGCTGCGCTTCTCCGAACTGGAGGGGCTGGCCGTCGACCTGCCGTCGTCCTGGCACGCCCTGGCGGCCCCCGCCGACAGCCGGAACAGCGTGGAGGCGGTCGGATATCTGAGCACCCAGCCGCTCACCTCCCTGGTCCGGCCCTGCGGACGCGACCGGGCGCCGAACTGCGCCCCCGTGGAGCGGCTCGCCCCCGGTGAGGTGCTCATCGAGGTGGACGACCAGACATCCGTCAACCCGGGCAGGGAGAAGACCTCCCGTGCCCTGGGCGAGCCGGCCGGCATGGACCGGTTCTGCGAGCGGATCGGCGGCAGCGCCATGTACACGGCCGAGGTGCTGAACGAGGACCGGTACCACGACCTCAGGAGCGTCTTCAGAGTCTGTGTCACCGACGGCACCTCCGAGCGGACGGTGCGGCAGGCACAGAAGATCGTCGACAGTGCCCGTTACCGGGACAGAAGCGCTCCGGCCGCTCCCCTCACCGAGATCTTCGACAGGCCGCCGACGACCGGCGCCACCCAGTGAAGGGCCCGCGCATGACCTTCCGTACCCTCCCGGTCCGTCTCCCGGTCCGTTCCGCCCGTCCCGCCCCGGCCCGTCCTGTCCGAACGGCCCGTCCTGTCCGTACGGTCCGTACGGTCCGTACGGTCCGTTCCGCGCTCCCGGCCGCCGCGCTGGTCCTCGGTGCGCTGCTCACCGGCTGCTCGGCGGGCGCCGGCGGGACGGCGGACAGCGGTGGCCCCGGCGCCGGGCGGACCGGAGCCGGGGCCTCCGCCGCCGCCGGGCCCGGGGAGCGGCGGGCCGAGCCGCAGGCCGCGCGGCGGGAGGTGGTGCGGGAGATACCCGGCATCGGCCCCCGCACCGGGGACCGGATCGACGAGCGGACCCGTCAGGTCTTCGTCGTCTCCGGCGAGGACATCGACTCCAGCCACTCCACGGCGGCCCTCTGGGAGCGCGACCCCCGGCTCGGCTGGCAGCGCGTCACCGGCCCCTGGCCCGCCCGCAACGCCCACCGGGGCTGGACCGAGGACCACCGCCTCGGCGACCTGCGCTCACCGATCGGGGTGTACGGCCTCACCGACGCGGGCGGTCTGCTCCCCGACCCGGGCAGCAGGCTCCCGTACGACCAGGGCCCGGCCTTCACGGTCGGCGGGACCAACTTCGACGGCGAGCCCCTGAAGGGGGCGTTCGACCATGTGGTGGCGGTCAACTACAACCGCAGGCCCGGGGTGACCCCGCTGGACTGGACCCGTCCGCTCGGCGCGGAGAAGGGCGGCGGCATCTGGATACACGTCGACCACGGCAGCGGCACCCAGGGCTGTGTCGGCCTCGCCGAGCCGAGGGTCGCCGAGCTGCTGAGGCGCCTGGACCCGAAGGACCGGCCGGTGGTGGTGATGGGGCCCGCCGGGTCCCTCGCCCGCTGACCTGGCACCGGTGGGTACGCGCGAAGGACCGCCGGCCCCCTTCCCGGGGCCGGCGGTCCTCTCTCCGGGGCCGGCGGTCCCTCGTCGGGGCCGGCGGTCGTCCCCGTCTCCGCGCACGGAACCGCTGCCGGTCCCTACTGGTCCTTCTTCGGCTCCTCCAGGCGGGGGAAGAGCACCGCGCCCTTCGTCACCGTCGAGCCCACCGGCAGCAGACCCCACGTGCCCGCGTCCCGCACCCGCTGCTCCGCCAGCGCGCCCAGCCCGGCCTCCGCGCCCAGCGACTCCCACAGCGCCTGCGAGGTCTCGGGCATCACCGGGTTCAGCAGCACCGCGACGGCCCGCAGCGACTCGGCGGCCGTGTAGAGGATCGTCGCCAGCCGGGCGCGGCCCTCCGGAGAGTCGTCCTTGGCGACCTTCCAGGGCTCCTGCTCGGTCAGATAGCCGTTGACCTGCTTCACGAACTCGAAGATCGCCAGGATGCCGCCCTGGAAGTCCAGCTCGTCGCCGATCTTCCGGTCCGCCGTCGCGGCGGCCCGCGCCAGGCCGTCCCGGACGGCCGTCTCTGCCTCGCCGGACGCGGTGGCCTCCGGCAGCGCGCCGCCGAAGTACTTGCCGATCATCGCGGCGACCCGGGAGGCGAGGTTGCCGTAGTCGTTGGCCAGCTCGCTGGTGTAGCGGGCGGTGAAGTCCTCCCACGAGAAGGAGCCGTCCTGCCCGAAGGCGATGGCGCGCAGGAAGTACCAGCGGTAGGCGTCGACACCGAAGTGCGAGGTCAGATCCTGCGGCTTGATGCCGGTCAGATTCGACTTGGACATCTTCTCGCCGCCGACCATCAGCCAGCCGTTGGCCGCGATCCGGCCCGGGACCGGCAGTCCGTTCGCCATCAGCATGGCCGGCCAGATGATCGCGTGGAAGCGGAGGATGTCCTTTCCGACCAGGTGCACATCGGCCGGGAAGGTCTCATCGAACTTCGCCGGGTTCTCGTTGTAGCCGACGGCGGTGGCGTAGTTCAGGAGCGCGTCGATCCACACGTAGATCACATGCTTCTCGTCCCACGGCACCTTCACCCCCCAGTCGAACGTGGACCGGGAGATCGAGAGGTCCTGGAGGCCCTGCTTCACGAAGTTCACGACCTCGTTGCGGGCGGACTCGGGCTGGATGAAGCCGGGGTTCGACTCGTACAGCTCCAGCAGCTTCGGGCCGTACTCGCTGAGCTTGAAGAAGTAGTTCTCCTCCTTGAGGAGCTCCACCGGCTTCTTGTGGATGGGGCAGAGCTTCTGCCCGGCGTACTCGCCCTCGCCGTCGATCAGATCGCCGGGGAGCTTGTACTCCTCACAGCCCACGCAGTACGGGCCCTCGTACCCGCCCTTGTAGATCTCGCCCTTGTCGTGGAGATCCTGGACGAACTCCTTCACCCGGTCCGTGTGGCGCTTCTCGGTGGTGCGGATGAAGTCGTCGTTCGCGATGTTCAGATGCTCCCAGAGGGGCTTCCACGCCTCCTCCACGAGCTTGTCGCACCACTCCTGGGGAGTGACCCCGTTCGCCTCCGCGGTGCGCATGATCTTCTGACCGTGCTCGTCCGTGCCGGTGAGGTACCACACCTTCTCGCCGCGCTGACGGTGCCAGCGGGTGAGCACGTCGCCTGCGACGGTCGTGTAGGCGTGGCCCAGGTGAGGAGCGTCGTTGACGTAGTAAATGGGGGTCGAGACGTAGTACGCCGCCGCCCCCTGCTTCTCGGTTCCAGTGGCCGCCATGTCGAAATCCTACTGGCCCCGCGCGGCCCTTCTCACCGCGATAAACCCGTGCGGGCACGGGGGGCGGCCCAGGGAGCCGGGGGGCCGGGGAGACCGGCGAAACACCCCGTGGCGTCAGCGGAACACCCCGTGGCGTTAAGTGGACGGGGACGAACCGGAAGTGGTGCGGACGGGGTGGAGAGGACGAGATGCGGGTACTGGTCGCCGAGGACGAGGCCGCCCTCGCGGAATTGGTCGCCACCGGGCTGCGGCGGGCCGGATTCGCCGTGGACACCGTCCACAGCGGGGACGAGGCCCTCGCCAGTCTGGGGCTGCACGACTACGACGTCGTCGTGCTCGACCGTGATCTGCCCCGGGTGCACGGCGACGAGGTGGCCCGCGCGCTGGTCGCCGCCGCCTCCCGCACCCGGATTCTGATGCTGACCGCCTCGGCCGGTCCGGAGGACCGGGTGGCGGGGCTCGATCTGGGGGCCGACGACTACCTCGGCAAGCCCTTCGACTTCCCGGAGCTGGTCTCCCGGGTCCGGGCGCTGCGGCGGCGCAGCGCCCGGCCCGTGCCGCCGCTGCTGGAGCGGCACGGGGTGCGGCTGGACCCCTCCCGCCGGACGGCCCGGCGCGAGGGGCGGGATCTGGAGCTGTCGCCGAAGGAGTTCTCCGTGCTCCAGCTCCTGCTGGAGGCGGACGGCGCGACGGTCTCGGCGGAGGAGCTGCTGGAGCGGGCCTGGGACGCGCACGCGGACCCGTTCACCGGGGCGGTACGGGTCTGTATGAGCAAGCTGCGGGGGAAGCTGGGGGAGCCGGCGCTGATCCGTACGGTGCAGGGTGTGGGGTACGCGCTGTGAGGCGGGGGGTTTCGGCGGTGCGGGGGGTTTCGGCGGTGCGGGGTGTGCCGGAGGCGCCGGGTGTCTCGGCTGCGCCGGGTGTGTCGGGTGTGTCGGGTGTGTCGGGTGCGCCCGGGGGGCCGGGGGCTCACGAGGGCTCCGGGGGGCCCGGGGCCCGTGGCTCCTCGGGGCGGCGGGTGCACAGGGGCCCCGACGGGATGGGGCCCGGGTCGGCGATCCGCATCCGGGTCGCCTTTGTCCACGGGGTGGCCTTCCTGCTGCTCGGCGGGGTGCTGCTCGGGGTCGTCCGGCTGCTCTCCACCACCGGTGCGGACCCCCGGGCGGAGGCCCTCGCGCCGCCGGCGGCCGTGTCCGCGCAGTCGCTGCAGTCGCTCTTCTGGTCCTTCACCGCGCTGCTGGTGGCGGCGCTCTGCGCGGTGGTGGTGGGGTGGTGGACGGCGGGCCTGGTGCTGCGGCCGGTGCACGCCATGACGGCGAAGGCCCGGCGGCTCTCCGAGCGGACCCTGCACGAGCGGATCGCGGCGAGCGGTCCGGACGACGAGCTGAAGGAGCTGGGCGACACGCTGGACGCGCTGCTGGCGCGGCTGGAGAAGGCGTTCGACAGCCAGCGCCGGTTCATCGCCAACGCCTCGCACGAGCTGCGGACGCCGCTGGCCACCCAGCGCACCGCGATCCAGGTGGGCCTGGCGCCGGGATGCACCGCGGACGAACTGGCCGCCGCCCGGGAGATCCTGCTCGACGCCAACCGCCGCAGTGAACGGCTCATCGAGGGGCTGCTGACGCTGGCGCGCGGGGAGCGGGGGCTGGAGGAGTACGAGGAGGTGGACCTCGGCGAGGCCGTGGCTCAGGAGGCGCTGCGGCACCGGGTGACGGCGCGGATCGGCGGGCCGGGGGGCGGAAGCGGGGCCGGGGGTGGAGTCGGTGCGGGTGCGGGTGCCGGTGCGCGTGCCGGTGTCGTTCGGGGGAACCGGCCGCTGCTCGACCGTCTCGTGGGCAATCTGGTGGCGAACGCCGTGGCCTACAACATCCCCGGCGGGACGGTGTCCGTGCGGGTCGCGGAGGGCGTGATCACGGTGGAGAACACCGGCCCGGTGATCCCCGAGGAGGACATCCCGGCGCTGTTCGAGCCGTTCCGGCGGGGAGAGGGGCGGGACCGGATGGGGCCGGGCGCGGGCCTGGGGCTCTCCATCGTCCGCTCGATCGCCCACGCCCACGACGGAACGGTGACGGCCGGACCGGGCCCGGAGGGCGGTCTGACCGTCACCGTCTCACTGCCGACGGTCACGCCGTCGGTTACGCCGTCGGTCGGCGCCGCCGGCTAGGCGCGGGGGCGCCAGGCCCCGAGGACGCCGTCGTACAGCTCCCCGTCGGGGAGGGTGGCGGGGGTGGGCCCGGCGTGGAAGAAGGCGGCGTTGTCCGCGGCGAGCTTGCGGAGGTAGTCGAAGGCCTTCGCATCGTGCTCGCCGAAGGCGACGAACTGCCAGAAGACGCCCGGGTCCGCCGTGGCCGCCGCACTCAGCGCGGCGGTGGCGGCGGTCTTGGACTCCGGCGCGCCGTCGGTCTGGAAGATCACCAGGGCCGGGCCGGCGGGGCCGCCGGGGACGGACTTGGCGTGGAGGGCGAGAACCTCCTCGATCGCGAGGTGGTAGTTGGTGCGGCCCATCCGGCCGAGTGAGCCGTGCAGCTCATCGATCCGGCCCTCGTACGAGGCGGGGGTCAGCTCGCCCGTCCCGTCGACCTCGGTCGAGAAGAACACGACCCCGACCGAGGGGTCCTCACCGAACTGTGCGGCGAGCGCGAGCGCCTGCTCACCGAGCCGCTGGGCGCTGCCGTCCTTGTAGTACGACCGCATGGACCCGGACCGGTCGAGCACCAGATACACCCGCGCCCGCACCTCCCCGAGCCCCGCCCGCGCCACCGCGGCCCGAGCCGCCTCCTGATGGGGAAGCCCGACGACCGCCACCCCGGCCTCCGCCACGGCGGGGGGTGCCTCGGCGACGGGGGCGGGCTCGGCCTCCACGGCTTCGCCGGCCGGAACGGGCTGGGACACGACAGCCTCGGCGGCCACCGGGTCCTCGGCGGCCACGGGGTTCTCCCCGGTGACCGTGGCGGGCTCGGGCTCGGGCTGCGCCGGGGTGGTGGACTCGGGGTCGGCTGCTTCGGCGACGACCGGGTCCTCGGTGGCGGCGGGAGTCTCGGCCGGTGTGGGTTCGCTGGGGGCGGTTTCGGGTTCCGTTGTGGCTGCCGGGGCGTCGGGCTCGGGTTCTGTTTCTGCCGGGGTGTTCTCGGTGGGCGGGGTGGGGTCGGGGTTGGGCGTCTCGGCGACGACCGGGTCCTCGGCGACGACCGGGTCCTCGGCGGCCACCGGAGTCTCGGCGGCCACCGGGGGCGCGGTGGGCTCCACCGGTGCCTCCGGCTCCGCCGCTTCCTTCTCTTCCTTCTCTTCCTTCGCCTCCGGCTCCACGGCTTCGGCAACCTCGGGGGCTGCTGCCTTCGGGACCTCCACCGGCTCGGGCTCGGGCTCCGGGGTCGTGGACGCCGGCTCGGGCTCCGGGGGCCCGGGTTCCACGGCCTCGGGTGCGGGCGGGGTCTCGGCCGAGGGCTCCGGCTTCGCCGGGGTCTCCTCGGCAGCGGGCTCCACCGAGGGTGCCGGCGGTTCCGGTTCCGTGCGGGCCTGGGAGGGGACCGATGGCGTGCGGGGGCGGGGCTGGGCGTTGTCGAAGGCGGCCGACACCAGGTCGGTCGCCCGGACCTCGGGCGACGCGGAGGCGGGCGCGGGCACGGAGGCGGTGCCGGGCTCCGGAGTGGTCTCGGGAGCCGCCTCGGGCGTGCTCTCGGCCGCGGGCTCCGACGCGGGCGCGGGCGCGGTCTCAGCGGGTGCGGTTTCCGCGGGCGAGGAGGTCTCGGCCGGGGGCGGGACGGTGGGAGGGGTGGCCGGTTCCGTGCGTTCGGACTGGGCGGGTACGGAGGGGGCAGCCGCCGACTCGGTTGGCTCCGAACGATCGCGACCGAACACCTTGCGCAGCAAGCTCCGAATGCCCATGTGCGAGGCCTTTCGCATGAGTTGGGTGCCGTATTCTCCACACTTGGACCAGGTTTGTCCGTGGTATGTCCTGGCCAGGGCGGACACGTAAGGTTAGCCGCCGCCCGCCGCCAACCCCCGCAGGGGCGGTCGACCCCCGCACCGTCCCCGACGTGCCCACCACACATCCACGGCGTGTTCACGACTGAACCCGCACCGCGGCCATTCGGCCGCACCCTGGCCGATAATCCCCACCCCACTCCCCGCATTCACCCGCCGTTCATTCAACGTCCGCCGGTTCGCACGGGTTCCCCTCTAACGTCTCGCCCGGAGAGATTCCGACAGACTGTCGGCGCGGTGTGCGCCGGAGGAGGACCACAAAGTGCGCAGACTGCTGCCGCTCCTGAGCACCAAGCCGCACGCGGGCGGACGATCGGCGCTCACCTGCCGTTACCGCTGTGGGGACGCCTGTTTCCAGGAGGTGCCCAACACCTCCGGCAACGAGTACGCCGGGGACATCATCGCCGGGGCCCTCTCGCGCCGGTCCATGGTGCGCGCCACCGCCGTGGTGACCGTCGCCGCCGCGGCGGGAGCCGCTGCCGTGGCCGGACCGGGCGCCGCCGCCCCCGCCGCGGCGGCCCCTGTCACCGGACGCGGCCACGGACCCGGCCACGGTTCCCGGGACGGCGCCCGTGGCCTGCGCTTCTCGCCGGTCGCCCCCAACCGGAACGACAAGGTCACCATCCCCGCCGGATACACCCAGGAGGTGGTGATCCGCTGGGGCGACCCGATCCTGCGCGGCGCGCCCGCCTTCCACCCGGACCGGCAGACCGCGCGCGCCCAGGCGGGCCAGTTCGGCTACAACAACGACTTCCTCTCCCTCCTCCCGCTCCGGGGCGAGCGGGACCGCCAGGTCCTCGTCGCCAACCACGAGTACACGGACGAGGTCCTCATGTTCCGGGGGTACGACCCGGAGAACCCGACCCGTGAGCAGGTGGAGATCGCCTGGGCGGCCCATGGGCTCTCCGTCGTGGTCGTCGAGGAGGAGCGCGGGTCCGGGCGGCTGACCCCGGTCCGCCGCCATCACCTCAACCGCCGCCTCACCGCGACCAGCCTCTTCGAGATGGCCGGCCCGGCGGCGGGCAGCCCGCTGCTGCGGACCTCCGCCGACCGCACCGGCAGCCGGGTGCGCGGCACGCTCAACAACTGCGCGGGCGGCACCACCCCCTGGGGCACCACCCTGCACGGCGAGGAGAACTTCAACCAGTACTTCGCCAACGCCTCCGGCGAGACCGACCGGCGCTACGGCATCGGCACCGGCGCATCCGAGCGGAAGTGGGAGCGGTTCGACAAGCGCTTCGACGTGGCGCGGGAGCCCAACGAGTCCCACCGTCACGGCTGGGTGGTCGAGCTGGACCCGTACGACCCCGACTTCACCCCGCGCAAGCGCACCGCGCTCGGCCGCTTCAAGCACGAGGCGGCGCAGCCCCGGCTCACCGCCGACGGCCGCCCGGTGGTGTACATGGGCGATGACGAGCGGTTCGACTACTTCTACAAGTTCGTGTCGTCGAAGCGGATGCGGAAGGGCACCTCGCGGGCGGCGCGCGAGCACAACCGCACGCTCCTCGACGAGGGCACGCTGTATGTGGCGAAGCTGACCGGTGACAGCCCGCGGGACATCGACGGCACCGGGAAGCTCCCGGCCGATGGGGAGTTCGACGGCTCCGGCGTATGGATTCCGCTGGCGACCGGCGAGACCTCGCACGTCCCGGGGATGACGGCCGACGAGGTCTATGTCTTCACCCGGGTCGCGGGCGACAAGGTCGGCGCCACGAAAATGGACCGGCCGGAGGATGTCGAGCCCTCGCCGCGCACGGGCCGGGTGTATGTCGCGCTCACCAACAACACCGACCGGGGCAAGCCCGGCAAGCCGGGCGCGGACGAGGCCAATCCGCGGAATCTCAACAAGCACGGCCAGATCCTGGAGCTGGCGGAGAACTGGGACGACCCGGCGGGCGACGGCTTCGCCTGGCGGCTCTTCCTGGTCGCCGGCGACCCCGAGGACCCGTCCACCTACTTCGCGGGCTTCCCCAAGGAGAGGGTCAGCCCGATCTCCTGCCCGGACAATGTCGCCTTCGACCCGCACGGCAACCTCTGGATCTCCACCGACGGCAATCAGCTCGGCTCCCACGATGGGCTCTTCGGGGTGGCGACCCACGGCGAGCGGCGCGGTGAGCTGAAGCAGTTCCTCACCGTGCCGAAGGGGGCCGAGACCTGTGGTCCGGTGATCCAGGAGCGCCGGGTCCTGGTCGCGGTCCAGCACCCGGGCGAGATCGACGGCGCGTCGGTCGAGAAGCCCGCGAGCACCTGGCCCGACGGCCCCGGAAAGCTCGTCCGGCCCTCGGTCGTCGCCGTCTGGCGCAAGGACGGCCGCGACATCGGCGTCTGACCCGGGCCCCGGCCGCCGGGGCGGCCTCTTCCCGGGCCCGCCCCGGCGGCCCGGGAATACCGGCCGCTGTTCCGTGTGCCGGAGCCGTAGAGTCGGACGCATGGAAACCGAAGGGACGGAAGGGTCCGTACGGGTCGACGCCTGGATCTGGTCCGTACGGCTGACCAAGACCCGCTCGCAGGCCGCTGCCGCGTGCAAGGCCGGCCATGTCCGGGTCAACGGCACCCGGGTCAAGCCCGCGCACACCCTGCGGATCGGCGATCAGGTGCGGCTCTTCCACGCGGGCCGGGAGCGGCTGGTGGTCGTCTCCAGGATCGTGCGCAAGCGGGTGGGACCGCCGGTGGCCGTCCAGTGCTTCGTCGACAACAGCCCGCCGCCCCCGCCGAAGGAGTTCACCGCGCCGGTGGCGGTGCGGGACCGGGGCGCCGGCCGCCCGACCAAGCGGGACCGCAGGGACCTGGAGCGCCTCCAGCAGCGCCCGGGCCCCTGACCCGCCCGGTCTCACTCCCCGGGGTGAGCGGGGGCCTTCGGGCCCTCCCCGGCACCGGGACGGCGGGGTCCGCGCACGGGTGAGGTGATCGCGCGGGCCGCCGTCACCTCGTGGCGGAGGGGGGCGAGGACGCCGTCCTCGTCGCCCTCCAGGGCTGTGCGCACCTCCACCAGCACCTCGCTGCTGCGCAGATTCCCCGCCAGCTCGCGCAGTTCGCGCGCGACGCCCGCCACCTCCGGGGGCGACGGCGGGGCGGCGCCGTGGCCGACGCGCACCCGGGCGGCCGTGGTCGCGTCCACGATGCGCTCGACGGCGACCACCAGGGGCCACCAGGCCGCCGCCCGCGCCCCGGTCGGCGGTGGTTCGGTCAGCGCCCGCTGGAACTCGGACCGCACGGCCGACAGCTCGCGGTAGATCCTGCGGCGCCCGCGCACCTGCTCCCCCCGGTCCGCGTCCGGGTCGAAGGCGCACGCCACATATCCGGCGATCTCGTCCACGGCCGCGGCCAGCCGGTCGCCGATCCGGGTGTGCCAGCTCTCCGGCCAGAGCAGATACCCGGCGATCAGCGCGATGGCGCAGCCGAGGAGGCTGTCCAGCAGCCGGGGCAGCACCAGGTCGAAGCCCTCGTGGTTGAGGGTGTCGGAGAGCAGCAGGATCACCGGGGTGATCGCGGCGGTCTGGAAGGCGTACCCCTTCGCGGAGAACCAGGGAATCAGCCCCGCGAGCAGCATCATCACCGGCACGTCCCACCAGCCGCGCGGCACCGCGGCGAGCACGGGGGCCGCGACGAGCAGCCCCGCGGCGGTGCCGAGGGCGCGCAGGACCGCGCGGGAGAAGACCGAGCCGAAGTCCGGCTTCAGGACGAAGGTGACGGTGAGGGCGACCCAGTACGAACGGGGGACCTCCACCAGGGACACCAGCGCCTGGGCGAGCCCGATGCACAGCGCCAGCCGTGCGCCGTACCGCCAGGACGCCTCGGAGAACAGGACGGCCCGGGCCGTGGTCCGGAACCGGGCGGCGGGTCCCGCCGGGCGGCCGAGGCTGTCCTCCCCGGGGGAGAGGTCCGGGTCCGGCCGGTGCACCACGGCCGCCGCGTGCCGCAGCGCCGCGTCCACCGCCCGGTCGGCGGGGCCCTCCGGCTCGGGCAGCCCCGACAGATCCACCGGCCCGCCCCCGCCCCCGCTGTCGGTGACCGCGTCCGCCAACGCGCGGACGGCGGCGGCGACCGCCGGGCTGCGGGACGCCCTGCCGTACAGATGCGCCGCCGCTGCCGCCTCCAGCAGCGGGATGAGCACATTGAGCTGGGCCAGCAGCCGCACCAACGGGCCGCGCCGGCCGTGCTCGCGGGTGCGCAGCGCCAGGATCAGGTCATAGGCCGTGTTGAGGGCGTCGGTGACCGCCTGGCGCCGCTCCGGGTACGCGGCGGTGCCGGCCGCCGCCAGCAGTTCCGCGACGCCGCGGTAGGCGGCGGCCACCGCCGCCCGCTCCGGTGTCCGGCCGCGCAACGGCCAGCCCAGCAGGGTGAGCACCAGGACGAACAGCCCGCCCAGGGTGAGCAGCAGCGCGGGCATCCAGAGCGGTTCGGGCAGCGGGAGCCCCGCGCCCACCACCGCGTTGAGCAGCAGCACCAGCCCCGAGACGGAGGCGACCGCGCCGATCGACGACACCATTCCGGAGGCCAGCGCCACCAGGGTCAGCACCACCACCGCGAGCCAGCCCTGCCCGTACGCCAGGGTGCCCAGTGTGACCCCGACGGCGCCGAAGAGCTGCGGGACCGCGATATTGAGGATGCGCATCCGGTAGGCGTCGGCGGTGTCGCTGATGACTCCGTTCAGCGCGCCCATGGAGACCAGGGCGCCGTACTCGGGCCGTCCCGCGGCGATGCCCGCGGCGAGCGGCACGGAGAGCGCCACCCCGGCCCGGAGGACCGCCGCCCAGGGCACGGGGGCGGACTGCGGGCGCAGCGTGTTGAGCAGCCACTCGGGTGGGGACAGTCGTCCCGCTCGGGTCTCCATGGTCCACACATGCCTCATGGCGCGCCGTAGGGGCAAGTCGCCTCCCGGGGAGGTGCGCGGGGGTGGTCGGGAGGGGTCGGGCGGTGGCCGCCGCCGGTGTCCGGTCGCCGGTGATGGCCGGTGGTGGCCGTGGTGGCCGGTGGGTGGTGGCCCGTGGGGTGATGGTCCGGCGGGGTGGGTTCAGCGGGCGTCGTGGAGGTCCAGGCGGACCAGCAGGGAGCGGTGGTCGGTGTCGCCCAGCTCCAGGAAGCGGGCCCCGCGGACCGAGAACTCACGGCTGATCAGCACATGGTCGATCTGGGCTCCCAGCGGCCGGCTCACCATCGTCGGCCAGGAAGGGGTGCGGGCGGCCCCGCCGAGGTCGGCGCTGTTGCGCAGACCGCCCGCGTCCAGTATTCGGCGGAACGCGGCATGGTCCGGTGTGGCGTTGAAATCGCCGGCGACGATCGCCGGGGCGTCCTTCACCCCCGTCGCGTAGTCCCGCATGCGGCCCAGCTCACCGCGCCACGCGTCGACCCCGCCGGGGATCGGCGGCAGCGGGTGCGCGAGCTGGAGGTGCACCTCCTTGCCCGCGATCTCCGCCACCGAGCCGGGCATGGCGAGCGTGCTCCGGATGCCGGGGGCGGTGCGCAGGGGGTACTTGCTGAGGATCGCCGAGCCGGAGGCCATGGGCCCCTCGACGACATTGCGGTGCGGATAGTCGGCACGGGGGATCTCCGCGGCGAGCGCGTCCGAGCAGGTCTCGGCGCACTCCTGGACGAAGACCAGATCGGGCTTCTCCCGCCGGACCGTCTCCACCAGCGCCCTGGACGCGTTGCCGAACTCGACATTCGAGGTCAGCACTTCGAGCTGGGCCACCACCCGGCCGGAGGGGGTGTCGGCGAGACCGGTGTCGTAGGGCCGGACGAACCAGCCGATGACCGCGAGCACCACCGCCGCCCACACCGACTGCGCCCGCCGGCGCTTGAGCAGGGCGAGCAGCAGTGCCGCCCCGGCCGGCACCAGCAGCCACGGCAGAAAGGCGAGGAGCTGGGGGATCGGTGTCATTCCGTCCACGCCCGCGACCCGGCAGGCCGCGACCACCGTGGGGGCGGACAGCAGCAGGCCCGCGAGCCAGGCGGTGCCCCGGCCACCGGAGCGGCGTACGGAAGCGCCTGGTCCGGCGGCCGGGGCCGCGGTCTGCGCCGTGCTGTCCACAACTGCCTCCGTGCGTGAGGTGATGACGGGAGAGGGCGGTGTGGCGCCTTCGCGAGATGCCACACAGGGATGACGTCAGTCTCACCCACATCGTTCCGGCCAGGGCGGCCGTGGCATCAACTCGACGCAACCGGAGGAGAGCCGCCCGCATCCATCCCCGTCTTCGTCCCCGTCCCTGTCTTCGTCTTCGTCTCCGTCTCCGTCTCCGTATCCGTATCGCTGCCGGTGCCAGTGCCGCTGCCGGTGTCGGGTCCGGTGCCGGGACCGCTGCCGCTGCCGGGGCCCGTGCCCGTCTCCGTCCCGGGGTCCGCCCCGCCGCCGGGGCCCGCGGTCCGCTCCGGCCGCCCGGGCCGTCCGAACCACCAGGTCGCCGCGGCGATGGCGAGACCCGCGCCCATCAGACACCAGGACGCCGTCCGCAGGGTCGCCGTCAGCGCGCCGTACACCGCGTCTGCCGCCGGGTGGTCCACATCCGGCGGCAGATCGTCCAGGGCCGGCGCCCGGCCCACCACGACCGTGAGCAGCAGCAGCGCGCCGCCCACGGCCAGCGCCAGCCCCAGGCCGGCCAGGGCACGCGCCCGGCGCCGCGCGCACAGCAGCGCCGCCACGGCCACCAGGACCGTACCCACCGGGAGCCACACCCCCGCGACCTGGAGCGCGTCGAACACCTCGCGGGCCACGCCGAGCTGGTCCGGCTCCACCACCGTGATCTTCGTTCCCACCACCGGGATCTGCTCCGCGAACGGCACCCCTTCCAGGCTCAGCTGCCGTTTGACCTGCTCGCTCACCGGCGTCAGATCGATACTCGCGGTGTCGCCCTCGTCGCTCGTCAGCGCCTGCTCGACCGCGGTGTGCGCCGCGCGGTTGACCGTGTTCCAGGCGGTCCGGTAGGCATCGGTCCCGGCGAACGACAGCACCGCCTCGTGCACCAGCTCCCGTACCCCCACGGCCAGCGGCCCGGCGTCGACCTTGGCGAGCACCTCCTCGGTGATCCGGTCCGCGACCGCGTTCCGCACGGCCCGGTCCGACGCGAGCGGCGCCATCGCGGTGACATAGCCGTCGGTGTCGCCGATCTCCCGCTCGGCCCACACGGCGAGCACGCTCAGCGGCGTCAGAACGGCCACGAGCGCGATCAGCACCGCCGACACCGCTGAGAGAAGTCTCCGCACCCCTCCAAGGGAACGCGGGTCGCCGCCCGCGCGCGAGCGGTGCACCGCCGACCGGCGGACCTCCCCGGGGACGGACGGCACCGCCGGTCCCGCCGGGCCGGGCGGCGGGACCGCCGAGTTGCCGGGGGCGGACGCCGGGTGCTTCCTGAGAGGAGGAAGGACGCGAGGGAAGGAGCCCCGGTCATGGCCGTTCACGCGACGGTGCCCGCACGGCACCACGGTTCACTCTCCTGGGCGGTACCGCTCGCCCTGGGCGCGTTTTTCGGGTTCTACGCGGGGTTCCTGCACCGCACCGGCAGAGCGGTCGGCTGGGGGGACGTCCTGTACGGGGTGGTGGCCGGCCTGATCTTCACGGCGCTGGCCTACGGCCTCGGCCGGGTCCAGAACGCCCTGCCGCGCGAGCTGCGGGCCACCGCCTACGGCGTGCTGTGCGGAATCGCGATCGGGTTCCTGCACAGCCTGACCGGGGACAGCGTGCTGCGCTCGGCGGGAGTGGGGCTGATCCTCGCCGCGGTCACGCTCGTGGTCTTCTTCTACATCTTCTACCAACGGGAGACGTGAGAACGCCGCCGCCGACTGCCGACGGGAACGGGACAGGACAGGACGGGACGGGACGGGACGGCACGGCGACGGAGCGCGGTCGCCGTGCTCAGCCCGTCCCGCCGCCTCCGTCCCCTCCGTCCCCTCCGTCCCCTCCGTCGCCTCCGTTGTCCTCCGCCCCGGTGAGGGTGGTGACCAGGGTGCGGAACGCCGTCCGGTAGACGCTCGGGCTGGTGCCGGTGAAGCGCTGGAAGTGGTGGCGCAGATTGGCCGGTGTGCCGAACCCCGTCCGCGCCGCGACGCGTTCCACCGGCTCGTCCCCGCGCTCCAGCAGCCGCTGGGCCCGCTGGACCCGGGCGCGCAGCAGGTACTGGAGCGGGGTGAGCCCGGTGTCCGCCCGGAAGCGCCGGGTCAGGCTGCGGACGCCCAGCCCCGCGTGCGCGGCGATGTCGGCGAGGGTCAGCGGACGGTCGAGATGGGCCTCCATCCACCGGGTGGTGGGGGCGAGCGGGCTGTCCCGCGGGGTGACGGCGCTGTACGCCACCGGGTCGTCCGGCGCGGTGTGGAGCTGGAGGAACATCTGGCGCTCCGTCTCGATCGCCACCCGTGTGCCGTGGTCCAGGGTGACCATGCGCAGCCCCAGATCCACCCCGCCCAGTACCCCCGCCGCGCTGAGGAACGGGCCGTCCCGGACCACCGAGCCCTCCGGGTCCACCTCCGTACGGGGATGGAGCCGGGCCAGCTCCCCGGTGTGCCGGCGGCTCGTCGCGGCCCGCCGGCCGTCGAGGAGCCCTGTCGCCGCGAGCGTGAACGTGCCCGTGCCGACCGCCCCGATCCGGGCGCCCCGGGCGGCGGCGGCCCGCAGCGCGTCCGCGACCTCCGCCGGCGGCTCCTCCCGGAAGCCCGCGTGCCCGGGCACCCAGATCGTGTCGGCTCCGTCGAGACCCTCCGTACCCCAGGGCGTCTCGATCCCGAAGGAGCCGGGCGCGGCGGTGGCACGGAGCTGCGGGACGGCACAGAACCGCAGCTCATAGGCGACCTGGGGGTGGTGTCGCACCGCTGTTCCGAAGACCAGTCCCGGCCCGGTGAGCTGATGCCCGGGGACGGAGTCGAACACGAGGACGGCGATCACAGACATGTCCGGAATTTAGCCGAGGGTGACATTCAGGGAGCTGTTTCCCGCCCCGCCGGGAACGTGAGGATGAGATCACGGAAGACGGAAGCGAGGGGACGCCCGGCTCCGTGCCCATCGGACCACCACCCTCCCTGAAAGGCCCTCCCATGCTGCTCCCGCACTCCCGCGACACCGCCGCCCGCCCCGCCCGGCGGATACGACCCCGGCCGGCCGGGGCGGCGGCGGTCGGCGCGGCCTCCGTCCTCGTCCTCACCGCGATGACCGGCAGCGCGGGAGCCATCGTCAACGGGGACCGGTCGACCGAGCGCTACCCGTTCATGGCGACGGTCCCGATGTCGGTGTACGACGCTCAGTGCGGCGCGTCGCTGATCCACCCGCAGTGGCTGCTCACCGCGGGACACTGCGTCGAGAGGACGATGATGACGGGGAAGGTCCGCGTCGGCAGCGAGAACCGGAAGCACGGCGGCACCGTCCGCGAGGTCGACAAGATCATCAGGCACCCGGGCTACAGCGCCGGGGGCGGGCACCGCAGCCAGGACGACATCGCGCTCATCCGCATGGACCGCCCGGTCGGGCAGCGGCCGATCGCCATCGCGAAGAAGCCGGGCGGGGCCGGCACGCCCACCCGGCTGCTGGGCTTCGGCACCGTGCACGACACGCCCGAGGCCGAGCGGTGGGTCTTCCCCGACCGGCTCCAGCAGCTCGACGCCCGCAGGGCCGCCGCGTCGGAGTGCAGCGGCATCGGGGCGAAGGAGCTGTGCACCACCAGCCCCAGGGCCCGCGCGATGGCCTGCAACGGGGACTCGGGCGGGCCGCAGCTCCAGCGGAACGGGGCCGGGCGGTGGGAGCTGATCGGCGCGACCTCCGGCGACGGCGACACCGATCCGCTCTGCGCCTCCGGCAAGGGCATCTACACCGATGTGACCGCCTACAAGGGCTGGATCTCGCGGAACATCGCCAGGAACAGCTGAGCTGTCGGGCGGTGCGCGGCCGGCTCTCCCGCCGCCCGCGCACCGCCCGCCGTTCGCCGACCGCGCACCGCCCGCTCCCGGTGCCGCTCCCGCTCCGGTGCCGCCCCCCCGGCTCCGTACCGCCCCCGTGCTCTGTACCGCCCCCGTGCTCTGTACCCCCCGGCTCCGTACCGGCGCCGACTCCCGTACGCGGCCCGCAGAGGCCGTCCGGGACACCCGGAAGGTAGGTTCGGTCCATGCCGGTGATCGCCGTTCTCGCCCTCGACGGAGCCCCCGGACATCAGCTGACCGCCCCGGGTCTCGTGTTCGACGCCGCCGCCCGGACCCACCGCCGGGCCCGCTACGAGGTCCGCGTCTGCGCCGGTCCGGGGTTCACCGCCACCGGCGGGCCGGTACCGCTCCGTATCACCGCCCCCTGGGGGACGGACGGGCTCATCGGCGCCGGCGCCGTCGTCCTCACCGGCCACGACCGCCACCGGGAGGAGCCGCCGGCCGCCGTGCTCGACGCGGTCCGCGCGGCCGCCGCGCGCGGCAGCCGGATCGCCGCCGTCGGGACCGGCGCCTTCACCCTCGCCGCCACCGGCCTCCTCGACGGCCGCCGTGCCACCACGGGCTGGCGGCACACCGCCGAACTGGCCCGGCGCCATCCCCGTGTCGAGGTGGACCCGGCGGGCACGGTCGTCGCGGACGGCCCGTTTCTCACCTCGGCGGGGATCTTCGGCGGGGTGGACGTCTGTCTGCGTCTGCTCGCCCTGGACCACGGCCCGCGCGTGTCCCGGGAAACCGCCCGGCAGCTCATCACGCCGCTGCACCCCGCCGCCGACAGTGTCCACGAGGGCATCGCCCGGGAACTCGCCGACAACGGGGGTCTGGAACCGACCCTGAGGTGGGTGCGGGAGCGGCTCCACCTCCCCCTGACCCCGGCCGACATGGCCGGCCACGCGGGGATCAGCGTCAGCAGCCTGGGCCGGCGCTTCCGGGCCCGCACCGGTGTCACACCGCGCAGGTATCTGCTGGACGCGCGCCTCCAGCGGGCGCGCCGGCTGCTGGAGGAGACCGACGAGCCCGTGGAGCTGATCGCCGCCCGCACCGGCTTCGGCTCACCGGCCCGGCTGCGCCACCACTTCCGCGCGCTGACCGGCCTGACCCCTCGTGCCCATCGGGTGGCCCACCGCGCGGCCCACCGGGCGTCCGGCGGGGACACGGGCCGGTAGACCCTCACCGCGAGACGGCGCCGCGCGGGCCTTCCGGTCGCGCGGCCCTGCGGTCGCGCGCTCGCGAGATCGGATCTCGCGAGCGCGCGACGCCGTCTCGCGCCTTCTCCGTGACGGCGCGGAACGGGCGCCACCGGAGCCGGGCCGCCGAGCAGAGGGAGGGCACACGTGCGGAAGCGGGACGGGCGGCACGGGCGGCACGGTCAGGACAGTCAGGACAGTCAGGACGGGCGGGACTGTCCGCCGGATGATCACTCTCCGTTGCGAGTCGCCGTCATCATCGGCAGTACGAGGGAGGGCCGCGCCGGTGAGGAGATCGGCCGCTGGGTCACCGGGCGGGCCGGTGACCGCACCGATCTGGAGCTGTCGGTGATCGATCTGCTCGACTTCGACTTCCCCGCCCGCTACCCCGACCGCACGACCGGCCCGGCGGCCGACTTCGCGGCGTTGATCGCCGCCGCTGACGGCTTTGTCGTCGTCACCCCCGAGTACAATCGTTCCTTCCCCGCCTCTCTCAAACAGGCCATCGACTTCGCCTATGACGAGTGGCGCGGCAAAGCGGTCGCCTTCGTCAGCTACGGCCACGGTTCCTGCGGGCTGTACGCGGTCGAGCAGCTGCGCTCGGTCTTCACCGAGCTGCACACCGTGACCCTGCGTAACGTGGTCGGTATCGACCTCCTCGGCGCGGGGTGGGAGGAGCGGGAGCGCGCTCTGCACCGCATGCTCGACCAGCTCGGGTGGTGGGGGCTGGCGCTGCGGGAGGCCCGCGCGGCGCGGCCCTATGTCTGCTAGCCCGGGACCTCCTGGTCCGGGAGGTCCGGGAGATCCGGGATCGGTCTCCCGGTCGGCGATGAGTTCCGCCGCCCGTTCGAGTCGACAGAACCAAGACGTCCAATCGAAGATCCATTCGAAGGAAATTTCTCGTCAATGAGTACAGAACTGGCAATTGAGGCCGAGGGTCTGGTGAAGATCTTCGGTGAGAACCGGGCCGTCGACGGCGTCGATCTCGCCGTCCCCGCCGGCACCGTCTACGGCGTCCTCGGGCCGAACGGCGCGGGGAAGACCACCACCGTGAAAATGCTCGCCACCCTGCTGCGCCCCGACGGGGGCAGCGCCCGGATCTTCGGCAAGGACGTCCGGAAGGACGCGGACGCCGTCCGCGCCCGGGTCAGCCTCACCGGGCAGTACGCCTCGGTGGACGAGGACCTCACCGGCACCGAGAACCTCATCCTGCTCGGCAGGCTCCTCGGCCACTCCAGGTCCGCCGCCCGCGCGCGGGCCGCCCAGCTTCTGGACGCCTTCGGGCTGACCGAGGCCGCCGGGCGCCAGGTGAAGAACTACTCGGGCGGCATGCGCCGCCGTATCGACATCGCCGCCTCCATCCTCAACACGCCCGATGTGCTCTTTCTCGACGAGCCGACCACCGGTCTCGACCCGCGCAGCCGCAACCAGGTCTGGGACATCGTCCGCGCCGTCGTCGCCCACGGCACGACCGTCCTGCTGACCACGCAGTACCTCGACGAGGCCGACCAGCTGGCGTCCCGGATCGCCGTGATCGACCACGGCCGGGTCATCGCGGAGGGCACCAAGGGCGAGCTGAAGGCGTCCGTCGGGGCCGGCGCGGTCCATCTGCGGCTGCGGGACGCCGCGCAGCGGCCCGAGGCCCAGCGGGTGCTGGCCCTGACCCTCGGCTCCGAGGTGCTGCTCGACCCCGACCCGGTCGCGCTGACGGCCCGGGTCAACGGCGGCGGTGACCAGAGCGCGGCCGAGCAGGCGGGGCGGGCGCTCGGCGAGCTGGCCCGCACCGGAATCACCGTGGACAACTTCTCCCTGGGCCAGCCCAGCCTGGACGAGGTCTTCCTCGCCCTGACCGACAAGAAGGGGGCGGCATGAGCACCGCGACCACCACCAAGTCCGCCCAGGACAAGAGCGCCGACGATCTGCTGCTCGATGCCCCGAGGGCGGAGGATCTCGCCGCGCTGCTGGTCAGCAAGGAGAAGCCGGCGAAGCCCAGCGCGCTCTCCGCGTCGCTCACCTTCGGCTGGCGGACCATGCTCAAGATCAAGCATGTGCCCGATCAGCTCTTCGATGTGACGGCCTTCCCGATCATGCTGGTGCTGATGTACACCTACCTCTTCGGAGGTGCGCTGGCCGGCTCCACCTCGGAGTACATCCAGTTCCTGCTGCCCGGCATCCTCACCATGAGCGTGGTGATGATC
This sequence comes from Streptomyces sp. NPDC001889, assembly GCF_053594535.1. Classification (NCBI taxonomy): domain Bacteria; kingdom Bacillati; phylum Actinomycetota; class Actinomycetes; order Kitasatosporales; family Streptomycetaceae; genus Streptomyces; species Streptomyces sp. NPDC001889. The sequence goes on along the minus strand of NZ_JBSFER010000012.1, from coordinate 133,962 downwards.
ACGATGTACACGGGCATCGCGGTCAACACCGATATCACCAAGGGCGTCTTCGACCGCTTCCGCACGCTGCCGATCTGGCGGCCCGCGCCGATGGTGGGCTATCTCCTCGGCGATGTCGTGCGCTATGTCATAGCGTCCGCGGTGATGCTGACCGTCGGCATGATCATCGGATACCGGCCGGACGGCGGGCCGCTGGGCGTGGTGCTCGGGGTGGCGCTGCTGCTGGTCTTCGCCTTCGCCTTCTCCTGGGTCTGGACGATGTTCGGGCTGCTGCTGCGCAGCGAGAAGTCCGTGATGGGCGTCAGCATGATGGTGATCTTCCCGCTGACGTTCCTGAGCAATGTCTTCGTCGACCCGAAGACGATGCCCGGCTGGCTCCAGGCGTTCGTGAACAACAGCCCGGTGACCCATGTCGCCACCGGTGTGCGGGAGCTGATGGCCGGCGAGTGGCCGGCCGCCGATATCGCCTGGTCCCTGGGGTGGTCGGCGTTCTTCGTGATCGTCTTCGGTTTTCTGACGATGCGGCTCTACAACCGCAAGTGACCCCCGCGCACGGGGGACACGGGCAGGCGGCGGACGCTCTCCCGGCCGGGTTCTTCCCCACTCGGCCGGGAGAGTGTCCGCCGCCGTGGTCCCCACCGCCCCCTCCCCGGTGGCCGGCCGGCGCGGACCGGACGTCCGGTGCGGCTGGTGCTGGTGCTGGTGCTGGTGCTGGTGCTGGTGCGGCCGGCGCGGGCCGGTCGTGCGGTGCGTGCGGTGCGGCCGGTGGGGGCCCGTCCGGCCGGTGCGGTTGACCTTCTCCCCCGGGGAAGGGCCAGCATCGATTCCGCCGGGCCCGCCGCCCGGTGCGAGGGAGGAACCATGGACCGGCTCACCATCGGCGCGTTCGCCCGGGAGTCCCGGCTGTCGGCGAAGGCGCTGCGCCGCTACGACGACCTGGGGCTGCTGCCGCCGGCGCGCGTCGATCAGTTCACCGGCTACCGCTACTACAACCGCTCCCAGCTGGACCGGGCCCGGCTGGTGGCATGGCTGCGGCGGATCGGGATGCCGCTCGTCCGTATCCAGGAGGTCTGTGATCTCCACGGCACGGACCCGGCCGCCGCCGCGCAGGCGATCCGGGCCTACTGGGCCCGGGTGGAGGCGGAGACCTCCGCCCGCCGGGACCTGGCGCTCTTCCTCGCCGATCAGCTCGTTCAGCCATCGGGGAAGGACACCGTCACCATGACGTCTCTGGGAATCCGCTATGCCGCCCGCACCGACCGGGGGGCCGTGCGCCCCACCGATCAGGACGCCGCCCACGCCACCCCGGGCCTGCTCGCCGTCGCCGACGGGTTCGGCGGCGAGGGCGCCCTCGCCAGCGCCGCGGCGATCGACGCGCTCAGGAACATCGAAGGGCTGGAGGGGCCGGAAGGACCCGGCCCCGGTCCGGACGGCCCGAGCCGCCCGCTGCGGGCCGGGGATCTGCTCAACTCCCTGGAGGACGCCGTCCACCGGGCCAACGCCGCCGTGAGCGGACTCGCCGAATCCGGTACGACCCTGACCGCGCTGGTCCGGAGCGGCTCCCGGCTGGCGCTCGTCCATATCGGTGACAGCCGCGCCCAGTTGCTCCGCGACGGGGAGCTGTCCCGGATCACCCATGACCACACCGTGGTGCAGCGGATGATCGACGAGGGCTCGCTGACGGTGGAGGAGGCGGCCTCGCATCCGCAGCGCACCCTGCTGCTGAGGGCCCTGACCGGCGATGAGGAGACCGCCCGCCCCGATCTGCGGCTGCGCGAGGCCCGGGCCGGCGACCGGTATCTGCTCTGCTCGGACGGGCTGTTCAACGCCGTGCCGGAGGCGCTGATCCGGGAGGCGCTCACCACGGTCGCCGACCCCGAGGAGACCGTCACCGCCCTGATCGCCCTCGCCCACCGGGCCGGCGCGCCGGACAACATCGCCTGTGTGGTCGCCGATGTCGTCGCCCTGGAGGAGACGGCGGCGGATTCCGGGGCGGCGAGGAAGCAGAAGGCTCTGGGCCCCGGGCCCGACATCCGCTGACCGGGCCCTGACCCCGCTTCCGCGTTCACCGCCGGTGCCGGGGCGCCGTGGTCGGAATCCACCGCCCGGCCCGGGGCGCCGTGGTCAGAGCCGCCACTCCACCGGCTTCGGCGGGCGGTAGGAGCAGTGCGCCCCGGTCGTCACCGACTCCCGCAGATGCGCGGCGAGGGGCGGGTGGAGCTTCGCGAGCTTCCGCAGGCTGTCGCGGATGCGCGCGGTGACCGTCTTACGGGCCCGCTCGGCCTCGTCCCCCAGCCGCCGCGTGCGCCCGCCGAGGCCGGCGGCCGTGCGCAACTCGTCCAGCAGCGCCGCCCGCTCACGGGTGAACTCCTCCGCCCTGCGGGTGTCGCCGAGGACGGCGGCCCGGTCGATCTCCTCGTCCAGCCGCTCCAGACGGAGCCGGTAGCGGAGCTTGGCCTCGTCGTCCAGCACCGGATCGCCGCCCAGGCCGCGAGCGGCGATCGCCACCGCACCGGCCTCGGGGGCGAGCAGGGAGACGGCCGCGAGGTCGTCCCCCGGGTGCGCCAGGAGGGTGTGCAGGTCCCGCAGCCCCTTGGCGTCGGGCACATGGACGGAGAGCCCGTCGAAGGAGAGCTCCCAGACGGCTCCCTCCCGCCGGAACCGGGGCCGGGAGGTCTCCTTCTCCCGCCCGGGACCCTCCGCGCCGGGCGCCCCGCCGGACAGGGCCGCCTGCGGTGCTCCGGCCGCGCCCCCGTGGCCCGACCGGCCCGGGAACCCGCCCTCGTGACCCGACCGGCCCGGGAACCCGCCCTCGTGACCCGACCGGCCCGGGAACCCGCCCCCGTGACCGGCTCCGCCCCGGGACCCTCCCCCGGCATCCGGACGGGACCGCGCCGGCCCTTCGGCGCCGGCCGCCGGGGCGGGCAGCAGATGGGTGAGCCCCAGCTCCTCCGCGTCCCGCCGCACCCCCTCGGCGAGACCCCGGCCCCCGGCCGCCCCGGCCGCAGTGGCACGGGCCTCCGGGCCCAGCAGCTCCAGCAGCGCCGCCCGCGCCCGGACCGACCACGGCCGCGCCCGGAGCCGGTCCGCCGACTCGCGGGCCGCCGTCAGCTCCGCCACCGCGGCCTCCCGGTCGCCGCGCGCCGCATCCAGCAGCCCCAGCCAGAGGTCGACGGGACCGCTGATGTCGCACCCCCACAGCGACACCACCCACTGCCCCCGGTACGGCGCCAGCGCCGCCCTGGCCTCCTCGATCCTCGCCCTGTCGCCCGACACCGCCGCCGCCTGGGCCCGCATCCGCAGCGCCAGCGGCTGGAACGCCCGGGGCAGCGGCTCCCGCAGCGCCGCGATCCCGTCCGCGTGGAGCAGGGCGAGAGCGGTGTCGCCGGTCTCGGCCGCCGTCACCCCCGCCAGCAGCTCCGGATAGGGATGCGCCTCCTTCACCTGCTCCCGTGCCTCGGCGAACCGGCCCTGGAGCATCAGCTGCGCCCACCGCATATGGGAGGCCACATAGTGGTAGGGCGCCTGCCCGAGGCCGAGGTCCGTCACCTGGGAGAGCAGTTCGGTGCCCTCGTCGAACCGGCCGCTGAGGGTGGCGACCAGGGAGTTGTCGACGGACTTCGCCAGCTCGTGGCGGCGCAGCCCGGAGCGCTCGGCGAGCCTGCCGAAGGTGCGGAGCTGGTCACGGAAGCGCGGATCGCCCAGCTCCAGCAGGGTCACCCAGCGCATCGAGCCCGCGTGCAGCTCCAGGTCCGTGTTCCCGGAGCGGCGGGCGACAGTGATCACCTCTTCGGTGAGGGCGAGCCGCTCCTCGCTGGTGCCCAGCCCCCAGATGGTGTCGTGCCGTGCCCAGAGGGAGAACGCCAGCGCGTCGTCGTCGGCGCCGCTGCGGGCCAGGGCCGTGGTCCGCACCGCCAGGTCCTGGGCGATCCGTTCGGACGACAGATCTGTCGGGTCCTCCCCGGCGGACCCGATGAGCGCGCGGTGCGCGTCCCGCAGCAGGGTGCTGTTCCGGGTGTCCTCGTCGTGGGCGAGGCCGTACTGGTGGAGGGTGATCGCCACCCGGGCCAGCAGGGTGGGGTCGCGGAGCCCGTGGGCCAGCTCCACGGCGTGGTCGAAGGAGGCGCGGGCCTCCTCGGCGGCGTCCCGCTGCCAGAAGACACTGCCCAGTTCGAGGGAGATCAGCGCGATCCGGCGCCGGTCGTCCCCCGCCGTCTCCATCGCCCGCCGGTAGTGGCCCTCGGCCTCCTCGCTCGCCAGCCGGCCCGCGGCGTGCCGGGCCGCCGCCGTCAGCAGATCGACCCGCTGATCCCGCTCCACCTCCTCGCCGGCGAGATAGGCGTGTCCGGCGAGATCGGCGGAGTGGGTCTTCTCGCTGAGCGCCGGGGCGCCGTCCAGGGCGCGGACGACGGCGGCGTGCAGCCGGCGCCGCCGGGCCTCGTCCAGCTCGCCGTAGAGGGTCTCGCGGACGAGGTCGTGGGCGAAGGCGAACCGGCCGTCCGGCTCCACGGTGACCAGCCGGGCCGCCACCGCGCGCTCCATCAGCCGGTCCGCGTGGGGCACGGGCACGGCGGCCGTCGCCGCGAGCACCTGGCGGTGGAACGCGTGGCCCAGCACGGCCGCCGTCTCCAGCAGCCGGCTCACCTCATCCGGCAGCAGCGCCAGCCGCTGCCGCACCGCCTCGCGCACCCCCGGCGCGACGGTGGTCACCGGGCTGCCGCCGCGCCAGGCGCGGACGGTCTGCTCCACGAAGAAGGGGTTGCCGCCGGTGTGCCGGTGCACCTCGTCCACCAGGGCGGGTTCGGGCTCGACCCCGCCGGTGAGCGCCATCAGCGCCCCCACCTCGTCCCGCCCCAGGCCGGTGAGGGTGACGGTGGCGGCGGCCCGCGCCGCCAGCGGCAGGATCAGCTTCTGGAGAGGGTGGTCGGCGGCCTCCACCTCGACGTCCCGGTAGGTGCCGATCAGCAGCAGCCGCTCGAACCACGCGTGCTGGGCGGCGAATTCGAGGAGCCGGAGCGAGGCGGGGTCCGCCCAGTGGAGGTCCTCCAGGACGACGGCCACCGGCCGTCGCTGGGAGGCGGTGACCAGGGCCGTGGTCACCGCGTCGTACAGCGGGAAGCCCTCGGCCGCCTCGCGGACCGGGCCCGGGTCCTCGCCGAGCAGCATCCCGAGCCGCCCGCCGGCCGCGCGCTCCGCCTCGGCCCACTCCTCCTCGCCGATGCCGCGCCGCAGACCGCGCACCACCTGCACCCACGGCCAGTAGCCCGGGGCGCTGTCGGAATCCCAGCAGGAGCCGCCCAGCACCAGCGCCCCGCGCCGGCGCGCCTCGTCCGCCCCGTCGGTGACCAGCACGGTCTTGCCGATCCCGGCCTCGCCGGTGACGAGCACCAGACCGCCATGGCTCTCCGCCGCGCGGACTATCTCCGCCCGGAGGACACCCGCGGGGTGGTCACGACCGATGAGTACAGGGCTCATGCCCGAAACCTTAGGAGGCGGCACTGACAACGCGCACGGGAGAATGCGCGCGGTCCGTGCCGCCCCGGCCGGGACGGGCGAGGAAACGGCTGGTCGGAGCGGTCTCCCGGCCCCCACCGGCGGACCTCCGGCACCCGGGAGCCCCCGGCACCCGGGACCCGGGACCTCTCCCCGGCGTTCAGGCCCCCGGCGCTCAGGCCCCCGGCACCCGGGCCCTCGCGCTCAGCCCCTCGCGCTCAGCCCCTCGCGCTCAGCCCCCGACCAGGAGCCTCCCGACTGGGAGTCACCGCCCGGGAGTCCCCGACCGGAGCCCCCGCCCAGGAGCCCCCGGGTGCCCGGCAACTCCCGGGCACCCGGTTCCGGAGGATCACGGGAACGACAGCACCGGCACGTCGTCCACCGGCCCCCGCTCCGCCGCCTCCGCCGCCACCAGCCGCGCGAACTGCTCGCCCGCCCGGCGGATGCGCACCGGCAGGGTGTCGGTGAGCGCGTCGCCCGTGCCGCCCCAGTCCTCGGACGCCGCGTAGACCGCCGTCGGGGCGACGATCGCCCGCAGATAGGCGAAGAGCGGTCGCAGCGCGTGCTCCAGCACCAGCGAGTGCCGGGCCGTGCCACCGGTCGCGCCGATCAGCACCGGCTTCCCGGTCAGCGCCTCCGGCTCGATCAGGTCGAAGAAGGACTTGAAGAGCCCGCTGTACGAGGCGGTGAAGACCGGGGTGACCGCGATCAGCCCGTCGGCCTCCGTCACCGCCTCGATGGCCTCGCTCAGCTCCGGCGAAGGGAACCCGGTCACCAGGTGGTTGGCGATGGGCACCGCCAGCTCCCGCAGCTCGACGACGCGGACCTCGACGTCCGTGCCGTCCGCCGCGAGAGTGCTCCGTACCGACTCGGTGAGCCGGTCGGCCAGCAGACGGGTCGACGACGGCACGCTCAGACCGGCGGAGACGGCCACCAGTTTCCGTGCGGTCATCGGGACGCCCCCTCGGCGGTCGGTACGGTGTTCCGCTCGGCGGTCGGTACGGTGTTCCGCTCGGCGTTCGGCGCCGTGCGGGCGGCGGTGACCGCCGGGTGGAGCGGTGCGGACTCCGGCACTCCGGCCGGCCGGAGTGCGGCGAACTCCTTGCGCAGCACCGGGATGACCTCCTCGCCGAGGATGTCGAGCTGCTCCAGCACCGTCGTGAGCGGCAGACCCGCGTGATCCACCAGGAACAGCTGCCGCTGGTAGTCGCCCACCGCCTCGCGGAACCCGAGGGTCCGCTCGATGACCTGCTGCGGGGTGCCCACGGTCAGCGGGGTCTGCTGGGTGAAGTCCTCCAGCGAGGGCCCGTGTCCGTACACCGGCGCGTTGTCGAAGTAGGGACGGAACCGCCTGACCGCCTCCTGGGAGTTCCTGTGCATGAACACCTGGCCGCCGAGACCGACGATCGCCTGTTCGGGGGTGCCGTGGCCGTAGTGCGCGTACCGCTTCCGGTACAGCTCGACCATCTTCTTGGTGTGGGACATGGGCCAGAAGATGTTGTTGTGGAAAAAGCCGTCACCGTAGTACGCGGCCTGCTCCGCGATCTCCGGGGAGCGGATCGAGCCGTGCCAGACGAACGGCGGTACGCCGTCCAGCGGGCGCGGCGTCGCGGTGAAGGACTGGAGCGGCGTGCGGAACTTGCCCTCCCAGTCCACCACGTCCTCCCGCCACAGCTTGTGGAGCAGGGCGTAGTTCTCGATCGCCAGCGGTATGCCCTGACGGATGTCCTGGCCGAACCACGGATAGACCGGCCCGGTGTTGCCCCGGCCCATCATCAGGTCCACCCGTCCGTCCGCCAGGTGCTGGAGGTAGGCGTAGTCCTCGGCGATCTTCACCGGGTCATTGGTGGTGATGAGGGTGGTGGAGGTGGACAGGATCAGGTTCTCGGTGCGGGCGGCGATGTGCCCGAGGAGGGTCGTGGGGGACGAGGGCACGAACGGCGGGTTGTGGTGCTCCCCGGTCGCGAAGACGTCCAGGCCGACCTCCTCCGCCTTGCGCGCGATGGCGACCGTCGCCTTGATCCGCTCGTGCTCGCTCGGCGTGCGCCCGTTGGTCGGGTCGGTGGTGACGTCGCCGACGGTGAAGATGCCGAACTGCATGAGGCTCACCTCTCGATGTCAGATTGGTTGAATGTTGAACCAAACCCTACAACGGGAGACCTCTTCTGGCTATTCCTCTGGCTGTTCCACACCCCGTCCGCGCTGGTCGGAGCAGCACCCCGGCCTCACAGCCCGGCGCCGCCGCCCCCGATCCGGGCGCCGCCGGGCCGCCGGAAGCCGCTCCCCGGGCCGGGGCCGGGCGGGCGGTGGCGGGCCCGGCCGGGGCCGGGGCGGCCACCACGGGACAGGGGTCAGGGCCCGGCGGCGCCGGGGAAGAGCCGGCGGAAGGCGTCGGCGGAGTCCGAGCCCGACCGCCCGAAGGGGGCGTCGAAGTCCCAGACCAGGAAGAGCAGGAACGCGATCAGCGCACTGAACAGCCCGGCGAGCAGCAGCTCGCGGAAGCTGCGCCCCATGCGCATGGTGAAGATCAGGCCCACGGTCACCAGGGCCCCGATGAACAGCCCGAACCACACCACCGCCGGCAGGGTCGACCCCGCGCTCTCGGCGCGGGCGTTGCGGGCGTCGTCGACGACGGCGAGCTGATCGAGGACGGGCTGATAGGCATGGGCCTCCAGCTCGTTCGCGGGCGCGCGCCGGGAGAAGTCCTTCCGCAGCTCCTGGATCAGCCGCGTGCCCCGCTCGGGCAGCTCCCGGCCGTCCACCATCCTCGGCCACTCCTTCTCCACGACATGGGACACATAGGTGTCGATGTCCTGGCGGAGCCGCTCCCGCACCGCGGGCGGGTAGACCTCGGCGCGCTGGGTGACCTCGTGGAGGGCCTGGGCCTCCCGCCGCACATCGTCCTGCGCGGCGCTGCGCGCCTCCCACACGCCCGCGATGGCGAGGCCGAGGACGATGGCGTAGACCACGCCGACCATCATCGTCATGTACTCCAGGACATCGGGGATCTCGACCTCGCGGGCCTCCCTCTCGGAGTCGTCGTCCCCGTCCCCCGCAGGGTCCGCCGCGCGTCTGCGCTGGCTGAGGAGGACGACGGTGAGTACGACGGCGCATGCGGCGGCCATCACGATGGCCAGGACCAGCCATTCGGACATGGTGATCTCCGTGTCTGCTCTGTACGGCTCGGATCGTGCGTGTGTACGCGTGCTCGGGTGACGGGCGGTACGGAGGGCCGTGCTCAGCCGCGCCGGCGCCGGGGGCGCAGGAGGGCGGCGGCGAGGACGGCCGGGACCGTGGTGACCAGGACCAGGACGACCAGGGGGAACCCCTCGGTCTCGGGTCCGGCGACCGGAGCGCGGTTCCGTGCGGGTTCGACCCGCTGGGGCGCCGGTGCCGTGGGCGCCGGGGCGGGTGCCGGGCCGGCGGAGGGCGCGGTGGTGGCCCGGGACGCCCTGGTGGTGCTCGGTGCCGGGGACGGCGGGACGGCGGCCGGGGTCTGCGCGGCCTGCTCGGGCACCGCCGGGGACACCGACACCTCGGGGGCGGGCGCGGGTGAGGTGGCCGGGGCGGAGGGCGATGGCGAGGCCGACGTGGGCGTGGGTGTGGGCGTCGGAGTCGGGGTTGGTGTGGCTGTGGGCGTCGGCGTCGGTGTGGGCGTCGGCGTCGGTGTGGGCGTCGGAGTCGGCGTTGGTGTCGGAGTCGGGGTTGGAGTCGGCGTGGGCGTGGGAGTGGGTGTCGGGGTCGGGCAGGGGGGCGGGGTGGTCGGGGGCGGACAGTGCCGCAGCACCTGGACCGACACGGACACGTCCACGGACACCGGCCGCGGCCCCTGGACGGCGACGGAGGCCGAGGCGCACACCGTCCCGGGCACCGACACATACGTCGACACCGTGAAGGGGAACGGTTCCGCGGGACGGCCGCCGGTCCGTGCCTCTCCACCGCCGCCCGGCACGGGCGCCGACACCGCCGGACGGACCGGTCTCTCCGGGACCCCCGCCGAGGGGGCGGACCACCCCACTCCGTGCGACCCCAGGACCGCCGCGACTCCCAGTGCGCTCAGCTGCTCAAATCCCGCCACATTCGCACGGTAGGACGCAGGCGGCGCACGGAGGTCAACTATCACCCGAAGAGGTGAATAAGACGCTTGTCTGATTCCATGACTCCGGAGTGGGGAGGTAAAGGCGTTGGCCTGCGACGACGCCAACTCGCCCCCGGCGCGCGCCCGTCGGTACCGCCCCGGTCGGTTCGTTCGGAATGTGACCGGAAATCTCCGGGATGATCAGCAGCCCGCAGCCCGCAGCCCGCAGCCCGCAGCCCGCAGCCCGCAGCCCGCAGCCCGCAGCCGCGCCGAGCGAGGCGGGACGCGCGCCTCGGGGACGGCTCAGACGTAGACGACCCGGACGACCGACACCGTCAGAACGGTGGCGCTCACGTAGTAGCGCACCACCACCCCCGCCACCGTCGCCTCCCGGCGGTCGTGGTCCCCCTTGATGGGCGTCGAGCCGTGTCCGTACGGGGCCGCCGCGAGATGGTGCATCGCCGCGTCGAAGCGGGCCCTCAGGGCGGTGCCCATGGCGTGGCGCGAGTGGTCGGCCGGTGGTGCGTACTGGATGCGGCAGCGGTTCACGCCACCCCCGGCCCGGCGGTGTCGGCCGGGACGGCGCCGATGTTCTCGCCACGGGCGAGCCGGTCGAACAGCTCGGTGTCCTCCGCGTCGGCGGGGGTGACCGCCAGCGCCCAGCGGACCAGGGCCGAGGGCAGATCGGCGACGGGCAGATGCTCGATCTCCCGCTCGAAGTCCGCCGCGCGGTCCGCGCTCATGACGGCGCGGATCGCGGCCCGGATCGCGGCGATCGTGCCCGGGAGTTCGACCAGTTCGCCACCGATGCTCGTCTTGAGCGTGGCGTCCATGGCTGCCTCCCGTTGTCGTCCGTCCACGGTAAGCCGCGCACCGGGACGGAGTACACCGGGGTGCGGCGATCCAGGGGCCGTGAGACGGTCTCCGAGTGATCGAATCCCTGCTCTCGGCCTTCCCGTTCCCCTTGGTCGCGGCCTTCTCGGCCGTCGCGCTGCTGCTCGTCGCCACCTCCGCGCTGCGTCTGTCCAGCGCGGGGCGGACCGACCCCTCCGACGAGGCGCGCTCCCTCACCCTCGCGCTCTACGGCTGCCTGGTCGCGCTGCTGACGCTCGGCCTCTTCGTGACCCTCCTCTAGAGGGCGCGGGAGATGGGCCGTTCAGAGCCAGCCGTTGCGGCGGAAACTGCGGTGGATCGCCACGCAGGCCGTCACCATGACGCCGATGACCAGCGGATATCCATAGGTCCAGCGCAGCTCCGGCATATGGTCGAAGTTCATTCCGTAGACACCGCAGACCATGGTCGGCACGGCGACGATCGCGGCCCACGCCGTGATCTTCCGCATGTCCTCGTTCTGGGCGACGGTCACCTGTGCCAGATGGGCCTGGAGGATCGAGTCCAGGAGGGATTGGTACCCGCCTATCTGCTCGCTCAGCCGGGCGAGATGGTCGACCACATCGCGGAAGTACGGCTGGATGTCGGGACCGACCGGCGGCTGGGGCGCGGTGGCCAGTGACCACATCGGCCGCTCCAGGGGCGCCACGGCCCGTTTCAGCTCCAGCAACTCCCGCTTGAGCAGATAGATCCGGCCCGCGTCCGCCTGGCGCGCGTGCTCGCTGAAGACCGCGCTCTCCACATCGTCCACATCGTGGCGGACGGCGTCGGCGACGGCGAGATAGTCGTCCACGACCTGGTCGGCGATGGCGTGCAGCACGGCGGCCGGGCCCTTGGCGAGCTGGTCCGGGTCGTCCTCCAGGGCTTCGCGCAGCGGCCCGAGCGAGCCGTGCCGGCCGTGCCGGATGGTGATCACGAAGTCGGCCCCGGTGAAGATCATCAGCTCGCTGGTGTCCACCACCTCGCTCTCCGGGGTGAACTGCTGGTACTCGTGTCCGACATAGCGGCAGGTCTTGAGGACGGTGAACAGGACCCCGCCCCTGCCCTGCCCGTACCGCTGCACCTTCGGGCGCTGGTGCGCCTGCACGGCGTCCTCGACCGCCAGCGGGTGCAGTCCGAACAGCTCGGCGAAGACGGCGAACTGGAGCTCGGTCGGCTCGTGGAGGCCGATCCACACGAACCCCCTGCCGCGCCCCCGCACCCGGCGCAGGGCGTCCTCCGCGCTGTCGCCGCAGGGCTGCCGCACCCCGTCCTCGTACACCACGCAGTTGACGACCGTGCTGCCGAGCGGGGAGCGGGCCGGGTGGCTGAGATCGACGGTGGGGCGGTGGGCGCGGCGCATCACTCGGCGCAGCTTGTGGATCATCGGCACGGGCGGCTCCTTCGGCGGACCGTGCGTCAGTGTGACACCGCCGGGGCGCGGACGGTGGTCTTCCGGGGCCGGACATCCACCCGCCGCCGGCCTGGCGCGGCCGGTGCGCGGGGCGGTGCGGGGCCGGTCCGGGGCCGGTCCGCGGCTGTGCGCGGCTCAGCGGTCGTCGAGGAGGTACCGCTCGAACTCCGCCCGCCGGTCGATCACATGGGCCGCGTCCGCCAGATACTGGCGATCGTGCCCCTCGGCGATGTGCCGGGCGAAGGCCGCGTTCCCCTCCGCCGCCCGCGCGCGCGTGAACTCCACCAGGGCGCGCAGCCGTTCGGCGACGGTGTCCACCAGACGGTGCCGTCCCGCGCCGTCGAGCCCGTAGCGGTCGCAGAAGAGCCGGGCCCGGAGCGCCTGCTCCCGCGCCGTGCCGAAGCCGTCCGGGTTGCCGGGCGCGGTGAGCGGGGCCCAGCGGTGGACGGCGTACGCGATGTCCCACAGCCGGGGGCCGGGGTGGGCGGCGTCGAAGTCGATGATCCCGGTGACCCGGGTGCCGTCCAGCACACAGTTGTGGGGCGCGTAGTCGCCGTGGCAGATGACCTCGACGGGCGCGCGGGCGGGCAGCATCCACCCCGTGGCGTGGTCGCGCCGGGCGTAGCCGACCGTGCTGTCGTGGTACGCGCGCAGCAGCCGGGCCGCACTCTCCAGCGCCGCCCGGGAGGCGGCGGCGGGGGTCGGCGGATAGTCGCTGACCTCGCCCGGCAGAAAGTCCAGGATCTCGTACCCGTCGCCGGTCACCTCGTGGACGGCGGGCGCCGCGGTGAAGCCCTGCTCCCGGATGTGCCGGAGCAGACCGTGGACGAGCGGGGACCACGGGCCGGTGGGCCGGCGCACCCGCGCACCGATCCGCAGGACCTCGTTGACCCCGCCGGACAGGACTTCGCGATCGTCCATCCCCACCCCTTTGCTGTTCGCTGTTGGTAAACCTCCCCATCATCACCCGTTCAGATGCTTTCGCTCCAGGAGTTGGGAGATGATAAAGCCGATCACCGCGCAGATGACGATCAGTGGCATCTGGCTGTGGGCGTCCTGGCCCATCAGCAGGACGGTGAGGACCGAGCTGGTGACCGGAAGACGGGTCACCACCGCCGCTGCCGTGGCCATCCCGAGTGCGAGGGCGGGGGCGGCGCCGAGCCCCGGCAGCCCCGCGCACGCCACTCCGGCCGCCGCGCCCAGCAGCACCGCGGGGAAGATCGGACCGCCGCGCAGCGAGCCCAGACAGATCCCCCAGGCGAGACCTTTGCAGATCACCAGCGCGATCAGCGCGGCGACCGGCCAGGCGTGCGGATCGGCCGCGAGCGTGCCCAGCGTCGCCTGCCCGGAGAGCGCGGCCTCGGCCGGGGAGCGCCCGGTGATCAGGGCGTACGCGGCGATGGCGACGCCGACGGCGCAGGCGGCGGCGACCGTGCGGAGGGCTCTGCCGCCGCGCTCCGCCCAGCCGGCGGTCAGATGGCCGAGCCGGTGGGCGGTGCTCACGACCACGGCGATCAGTACGGCGGCGGGGACACCCCACAGGAAGTCGCCCGCGTCGGGGTTGACGTTCGGGGGTACGGAAGGGAGTTCGAGGGCGCCGATGGACAGGCCCGTCCACTCGCCGAAGCCGGTGAAGACCAGCGCGCCGACACCGCTGGCCAGCAGGCAGGGCAGCAGCAACAGGGCCAGCCGCGGCCCGGCGAGCCCGGCGGCCTCCACGATCATCACGGCGGCGACCAGCGGGCCGCCGAGGATGGTGGAGATGGCGGTGGTCGACCCCGTGGTGCCGAGGACCATGGCCGCCCGGGGGTCGGCGGCGCGCCGCGCGGGGCGCACGGCGAGCAGGGCCAGCCCGCTGCCGAGCGCCATCAGCGGTGCCTCGGGCCCGAGGACCACCCCCAGCGGGAGGGTCGCGAGCGCCGCGAACACCACCCCGGGCAGCGCGCTCGGCCCCAGCGGGGGGCCGCCGAGCCCCTGTACGGGCACATGCCCGCCGCCGCCCGGGAGCCGGGTGACGACCGGGGCGAGCAGCAGCCCGGCCAGCAGCAGCGCGGGGAGGGGCCACCACCAGGGGGGCTGGTCGTAGCCGGCGGCGCGGGGGAGGGAGTGCCAGACGCCGTGCTGGAAGGTGTGCTGGAGGCTGACGAAGAAGAAGCAGGCGAGGGCGATGGGGATGCCGAGGAGGGCGGAGAGCAGGAGGAGACGGGCGTAGCCGCGGCTGCGGAGGGTGTCGCTGAGGGAGGTCTCCGCCGGGGCGGTGGGGGTGCCGGCGGTGCCGGCGGCCTTCGTGGTCCGGGTGTCCGGCGGGCCTGTCGCGCCGGGCGCGCCCGGTGTGTCCGGTGTGTTTGGTGTGTTTGGACTGTTTGGTGTGTTCGGTCCGCTTGGCTCCGCTCCGTCGTCCGTGGCGCTCATACGGGACCCCGTGGCGGGGTCGTTCCGCGGGCACCCGGTGTACGCATGCCTTCATGCAAGGTGAGCGGCGGCCGGAGTGCGCGGGGGCGGGCCCGAACGGGTGAGCCGGGCGGGGCGGGCCCGCCCGGATGCCACCCGTATGCCGCCCGTGGCTCGCCGCCCGGGCCCGTCCCGCTTTGGCTGGACGCATGGCGATGGCGTCGGACGCACCGAACGGGCCGCACGGACCACACGGGCCACAGGGTTCGCACGGGCCGAACGGGCCGAACGGGCCGCGAGGTCCGGCGGACGCGTCGGGCCCCGGAGCCGGAGGCCCGCACAACGGGGGCGGCGGGGACGAGTTGGACGGGCTCCGGGCGCGGGTCGCCGCGCTGGAGAGCCGGACGGCGCCGGACCGGCGGCACCACCGGGTGCGCTCCTTCCTCTCGGCCCTGCTGATCGTCATCGGCTGTGTGCTGGCGCCGCTGAGCGCGGTCGCCGTCTGGACCGCCGAGGAGGTCGGCGACACCGACCGCTATGTCGCCACGGTCGCCCCGCTCGCCTCGGACCCCGATGTCCGCGCGGCGGCGGCGGACCGGGCCACCGACGCCGTCATGGACCACATCGACCTCACCTCCCTCCTGGAGGGAGTGGCCCCGGCGGACCGGCCGCGCCTGGCCAAGGCGCTGGGGCGGGCGGGGGACGCGCTGGAGAGCGCGCTGAGGAGCTTCGTCCACGACAAGGCGGAGGCGGTGGTGTCGTCCGACACCTTCCGGCGTCTGTGGACCGAGGCCAACCGCAGGGCGCACGACACCGTGGACAAGGCGCTGACCGGCAGCGGCGGGGGTGCGGTCAGGCTGACCGACAACGCGGTGGAGATCGATCTCGGGCCGGTCGTCGACCAGGTGAAGCAGCGTCTGGTGGCGGACGGACTCACGGTCGCCGGGAAGATCCCCGAGGTCCACACCTCGTTCGTGGTCGCGCGCTCCGACGACATCGGCGAACTCAGGACGGGCTTCCGGCTGCTCCAGCTCGCCGGCGTCTGGCTCCCCGTA
Organism: Streptomyces sp. NPDC001889; assembly: GCF_053594535.1. Lineage (NCBI taxonomy): Bacteria > Bacillati > Actinomycetota > Actinomycetes > Kitasatosporales > Streptomycetaceae > Streptomyces > Streptomyces sp. NPDC001889. The sequence goes on along the minus strand of NZ_JBSFER010000012.1, from coordinate 118,661 downwards.
CTGGCCCTGCTGCTCCTCGTCGCGGGCGTACTCCTCGCGGTCCGCCGCCGCCGTGCCGTGGTGGCCGCCGCGCTCGGTGCCGCCTTCGCCACCGCGCTGCTGGGACTGGCCCTGACGGCCTTCCGGGGGATCTATCTCGACCGCCTCCCGTCCGGTGTCTCGCAGCCGGCCGCCGAGGCGGTCTACGACACATTCGTCCGCTTTCTGCGGGCGACGGTACGGATGGTGGTCACCCTCGGTGTGGTGCTGGCCCTCGCGGCCTGGCTCACGGGCCCCGGCCGGCACGCCGTGCGGGTACGCGGACTGTGGCGCTCCGGAATCGTCGCCGTACGGGGTGTGGCCGACCGCGCGGGTCTGCGCACCGGCCCCGTGGGGCCGTGGCTGCGGCGGTGGCGCCGCTGGGTGGTGTGGGTGCTGGTGGCGGGCGCGGTCCTCGCGTATCTGCTGTGGAGCCACCCCACGGGGTGGGTGGTGGTGGGGCTGGCGCTGGCGCTGGTCCTCGCGGTGGCGGTGGTGGACTTCCTGGCGGCGGAGGGCGGTGTATCCGGTGAATCCCCGGATACACCGGATACACCGGATTCTGCGCGATCCGCGGAATCCGGGAATTCACCCGAACGGCCGTATCCGGATGGCGGCGGGAGGGGCGCGGACTGACGCTCGAATCCATGTCCCGTCCGCGTTGGGCGCACGGGTCAAGGAAGGGAGGTCCCATGAGCCACGCATCACAGCAGCCGGCCGGGACTCCGCCACCGAAGGCCTCGCGGGGCCCGGAGACGGGCCACAACAGCGGCTGGGCGGTGGGAGGGGTCGTCTTCGCGGGAATCCTGTTGCTCTGCAACGGGGTGCTCGCGATCCTCCAGGGCATCGCGGCGATCGGCACGGACGATGTCTACGGCCGGGTGGGCGAGTACGTCTACCGGATCAACCTCACCGGGTGGGGCTGGATTCACCTCATTCTCGGGGTGTGTCTGGTGGTCGTCGGCTACGGGATCTTGAAGAACATGGCCTGGGGCCGGTACGCGGGCATCTTCTTCGCGTCGATCAGCCTGATCGCGCAGTTCCTGTTCCTGCCGTATCTGCCCATCTGGTCGGTGATCATGATCGCGATCGATGTGTTCATCATCTGGGCGCTCTCGGCCTACCACCCGGAGGGGCAGGGCCGCAGCGACCTGATCTGACCGCCGGCTCCACACCGACACCGACAACGACACCGACCCGGGCCCGTGCGGCCCGGGTCGTTGTCAGTGCCCCGGGTCGGCGTCGTGGGTATGACTGATCACGGGGACGGGATCGTCGTCCGCCGGGCCGTACGGGCCGATGCCGGTGGCCTGGTCGCGTGCGGTGCCGCGCTCTTCGCGGAGGACGCGGGCACGAGGGACCCGAGCGGGAATGCGCGGTGGCCGGCGGAGCATGCGCTGACGCTGCGGGCGGAGCTGTGAGCGGACGGGGCTGTCCGCGCCTTCACGAAGCACCCGGGCACACGGGTGCCCCGGGGCACGGGATGCCCGGATGGAAGCGCTGGGGGCAGCACACCACGGAGAGGGAGACGAGGTGCTGGGTCCGGGTGTAGTGGACCCAGACGACATCGGTGCCGCGCGGGAGGGCGTCCCGGGCGTGGGCGAGCTTGATGTCGACCCCGGGGTAGCGCCCGTGGGGCGGGTGCGCGGCGTGGATCTCCGCCAGCCAGGCGAGGGCCTGCGAAAGCGCGGACCAGGTGCGGTCGGGGGTGGTCTGGCCGGTGCGCAGAAGCCAGTGACCGGTCTGCATCGGAGGCAGGGGAGAGGCGATGAAGGCACGGGTGTGCGGGTCTTCGGGGTGGCTGCCGGGCCGCCGCAGGGCCTCCTGCGCGTAGGTGTCCCGGGAGCCGGTCCAGGGGCCGTATCCGTGCCAGTGGCCTGACCAGTTCAACGCTCAGCCTTTCCGGGGGTGGGGCAGGGCCGTGCCCTCGCAAGGGATGCGGCCCTGCCGGGGCAAAGGTCAGGCCCCGAGGGTGAGCCCTTGGCGCTTGGCCCAGCCGAGGGCGAAGGTGTCGAGTTCGTCGGCGGTGAAGCGCAGTTCGTGGCCGGCGCCCTCGGGCTTGCTGTCGCGGACGGCGAACCCGGCGGCGAATCCGGGGATCGTGGCGATCTCGACGCAGGTCTCGTGCTCGCCGCCGAGGTTGCCGCCGCAGAAGTTCTCGAACCGGGTCTCTTCGACGGGAACGCTGTAGATGCCGTGCATGGGGGTGTCCCTCCAGGTGTGTGGAGACGCTGTCTCCGTGTGGTGGTGCGGGTGAGCCCGCCCCGGCCGTCGGAAAGCGGGGAGCGAGGGCCGGGGCGGGGGCTGTGTGTCCGGAGCCCCGGCCTCAGGAGGCGGGAGCGCGGAGGCTGTTCCTGGCGGTGAAGTGCTGCCAGATCATGTGTTCCAGCTCGGCGACGCAGGGGGCGCAGCCGTATATGGGGGCGTGCAGGCCCTCGGTCGTGGCGGGCCCGATCCAGAGCACCGGGATGCCGGTGCGGCGGCAGTAGAGCCAGCACATGCCCCGCACCCAAGCGCGCCCGCTGTTCGCCATGGCGGCGGTCATGGGGAGACCCCCCGTTCGGGGGTGCTGAAGGTGCAGGTGATGACCTTGCCGGTGGCGGTGAGGGTGGTCTCCCAGTGGTCGGTGAGCGCGTCGACGAGAAGCAGCCCGCGTCCTGCCTCGGCGGCGCCGGAGCGGGGGCGCGGGGTCGGCGGGGTCGTGACGGTGTCGCTCACCTGGACGATCACCCGCTTGTCGTGGAGCGTGACATCCAGGTCGCAGATGCCCTCGGCGTGCTCATGGACGTTGGCCAGCAACTCGCCGATGACCAGGACCACGTCATCCGCCGCCGCGGAACAACCTCTTCCCTTCAGGAACGAGGCGACGCGGTGGCGAATGGACCGCAGCTCGGAGGGTCTGACGCGCACCTTCCAGCTCAGCTCCCCATCCAGGACGACCGGACCGCTTCCGCCGAGTTCAGCGCTTTCATGGACACGATGTCCTGCCTCCATGCCCGCACCCCTGGCTGCGTTGAGACGTTCTTGTTGCTGACACGGTCCAGGGAACCGTGTGCGGACCGGAGCACTCAACTGCATCCGTGCGGCGGTGTTGTTGCGATGCGGTGCAACGTACGCGCCACCGGGTAGGTGCGGTGGGCGCAGGGGAAGGGACGGGACCTCGATGAGCCTTGCTGATCGCAGGAAAGCCCTGGGCTACAGCCAGGAGGGGCTGGCCCGCGCACTCGAAGTTGATCGGACAACGGTCTACCGTTGGGAGACATACAGGGCCCTGCCTCAGCCACCGCTCAGGCCGAAGTTGGCAGAGCTGCTGGAGATCGGCCTTGCTGAGCTCGACTCCTTGGTGGCCCAGCCGCCGGCTGAATCCCATGAGCTCACAAGGACGCCGTCATGCGACCACCTGAGCCCGGGGGAAGTCGACCATATGATCCGACGTGAGTTTCTGCGCGCCACCTCCATGGCAGGCGCACTGGCGGTCCTGCCCGTCGACGAGGCGGAGGCGCTGGAAGAAGCGACGCGGAGTGGAGGTGAATCCTCTTTCACACGCATGAGCAGCCACCTCTGGCAGGTTTATCGTCTTGCCCGTTCCAAACGATCCGTCCATCCAATCGTCCGCGATCAACTGCGGGATGTGAATGATTCCCTGAATGCCCGCTCCGGGGCGCACGCGAGGTCGCTCTGGATCGCTGCCGGTGACCTCTTCCAGCTTGCCGGAGAACTGTCCTTCGACAGCAATCGCTACGCGGATGCCGCCGCCTCCTACACGCTGGCGGCGTCCGCGAGCAAGGACGCGGGTGCGTACGACCTCTGGGCCTGTGCCCTGGTCCGGCACGCGTATGTCGATGTGTACGAGGGCAGGTACCGAGAGGCCTCTGGCGTGCTCGCTGCCGCCCAGAGGGTCGCCGGTCACGGGGACAGTTCCCTTTCCACACGTCATTGGGTCGCGGCCGCGCAGGCCGAAGCGTTCGCCGGTATGGGGGATCTCTCCGCCTGTGAGCGCGCCCTGGAGGCAGCGGAGAAGGTGACGGACCTTGCCCCTCCCAGTCATCAGGGTGGCTGGCTGCGGTTCGACGGCTCACGGCTGGCCGAGGAGCGGGGCTCCCGCTATGTGACACTCGGTCGCCTCGATCTGGCGGAGCAGACGCTGACCAGGGCACTGAACACCGGCGCCCTCGTGGAGGGACACTCGTTCCGGCGGCGCGGAGCCGTTCTCACGGATCTCGCCGTGATCGGTGCGAAACGCCGTGATGTGGACCAGGTGATCGCATTCGGCCGTGAGGCCGTGCGGCTTGCTCGCGAGACCTCGTCGGGGTACATCGTCCGTAGACTCCACGGACTACGAGCCGAGATCCGCACTCTGGCCCGTGACCGGCGGATCGCCGAGCTGAAAGCGGAGATCGGCGTGCTGAGTTCGGCGTGATGAGAGGAGAGTTCATGTCGCAGGCTGAGGGTGCGCGGCTGTTTCGTGAAGCGTGGATCGCCGGTGTGCACCGGCACTTCCCCGGGGAGCCGAAACCCGGGTACGTGACCCCCTGGGAGGACACACCGGAGTGGGAGCGCGAGGCCGCCGGTGCCGTGTACGAGCAGGTGCGGCAGTTCGTCGAGGTCAGCGGTGGGCACGCGGGGAGGCTGTCGCGGGAGCAGAAGGGACGGTTTGTCGCGACCTGCTGGATCGCGCAGATGTACCGGCACTTCGAGGACCCGAAGCCGGGGTACGTCGCGGACTGGCCGGAGCTTCCCGACTGGCAGCGGGAGACCGACTCGGACATCTTCGAGGCGATCGAGCGGAGCTAGCGGCACGGGCCCCCGGGGGTACCCCGGGGCGCGGCGCGGGACGCTGCTCGTGCTGCCCGGGGGTCCCGGCGGGTCGGGGGTGCAGCGGCTGGGGCAGAGGGGGGCCGCCCTGCGACAGGAGTTGGGCGGGGCGTACGACATCGTGAGCCTGGACCCGAGGCGTCGGGAGGAGCACCACGGCCCGGTGCGGGCTCCCCGGCGAGGTCCGGGACCTGCTCGCGCCGCGGCCCTTCCCCGGCGCGGACGGGGACATCTCCGAGAACGCCGCACGGGCCCGGCGCACCGCCGAGGCATGTCCGCGCGACGGCGGCGACGAACTGCTCAGCTTCACCTTCGCCAACGAGGTCCGGGACATCGAGCGGTTCCGGCGGGCCCTCGGGGCGGAGAAGCTCTCGGCCCGGGGGAACTCCTGCGGCTCGTACATCGGCGCCCCGTCCTGGACAGCTCCGGGGACCCCGACCCGCGCCGGGTGGAACGGGGCCGGCCGGCGAACTTCGCCCCCGGCGCCGAGGACCGCTTCCCGGACTTCGCCCGCTGGGCCGCCGACCCGGCGCGCGACCGGGAGGGGCTCGGGCTCGCCGGCCGTCCGGAGGACGTACGCGGCCTGGTGCTCGGCCTCGCCTCCGGGCTGGACCGGACACAGCGGGAGACCACGACCCCGGGGAAGCCGCTCAGCGGCAACGCCTGCGCCGACCGTGCGGTCACCGGCTTCCTGACCACGGGCGAGCGGCCCGCCCGCGACACCCACTGCGCCGGCTGACCCGCACCGGCGGCGACGACCCGCTCAGGACGGCTTCCTCAGCAGCTCCACCAGGCTGGAGAAGCTGTCCTCGGCGTGCCCGGCCGCCATCCCCCGCCGGAACACCTCCAGCAGGGTGCCCGTCAGGGCGTTGTCCACCCCGGCGTCCGCCAGTGTGTCCAGGACGTGCTCCACACTCGCCGCGCCCATCGCCAGCCGGTCCACGTCCCCGGCGTGGTTCCCCGCGTCGACCCGCTCCGCGTAGAAGCGGAGGAAGGCGGGCATCCCGCCCATGGTGTCCTCGGCGTGCGGCAGGACATCCGCCGCCGTCAGCCCGTTCGCGCCGGCCAGTGCGATGGCCTGCCAGTAGCTCAGCATCGAGGTCCAGAACATCACCATCCCGATCTGGTACATCAGCGCCGCGAGTCCGGGGTCCTCGCCCCGGTGGTCCGCGCGGGTCAGCGACTCCAGGGCGGGACGGTGGCGTTCGAAGGCGTCGCGCGGGCCGCTGTAGAAGGTGGTCGAATCGGGCCGGCCGATCCCGGACGGCGGGGAGTTGACGCCGCCCGCGATCATCACGGCGCCGTGCCCGGCGATCCACCGGGCCCCCGCCCGGGTCTTCTCCGGGGTGTCGGAGCTCAGGTTGACCACCGTCCGGCCGGCCAGCGCCCCGGCCGCCGGCTCCAGGAGTCCGTACATGGCGTCGTAGTCGGTGAGGCTCAGGATCACCAGCTCGTTCGCGGCGAGCGCGTCCGCCACGCTCGCCGCGCGGACCGCGCCGCGCTCGACCAGCTCGTCCGCCCGCGAGGCGGTGCGGTTCCAGAGGGTGACCTCATGGCCCCGGTCGAGCAGCACGGCGGCCATGGCCCGGCCCATGGGGCCGAGTCCGATGAGGGTGAGGGGCTGCCGGGGGCCGGACACCGGGGCGTCCGCCGGGGTGTGCGCAGGATTCTCCACAAGGACCTCCACGAGCTCAAGGACTAAAACGAACGCTCTAATTAGCGGTGCGGGCATGACTCTAGCACCTGTGTAGAACGATCGCTCTAGTGGAAGTGGGGGAGGGTTGTCCACAGGGTGTGGACAGATATCCGGCCGCGCCACCCCGGCTCGGAGGCCCGGAGCCCCGCGCCCGCCACCCCGGCCCCGAGGCTCCGAGCCCCCGAGCCCCGGAGCCCCCGAGCCCCGGGGACCCCGCCCCCCGGCCCCCTCTCAACTCCCCCTGATCGCCGCCTCCACCCCCGCCAGCCGCTCCGCCACCAGCCCCAGCCCGCCCCCGCCGCCCAGCGCCCGCGCCCGCAGATACCCGGCCTTCACCTCGGCCCAGCGCGCCGCCCCCGCCTCGCCCAGTGTGCCGCGCAGCTCCGCCAGTTTGAGGAGATTGGACTCCGTGCCGCTGGTCAGTGTCTGCGCCTCACCCGCGTAGTGGTCCTCGATCACCGCCGCCACCTCGGCCTCGTTCATCGCCGGGTCGAGCCGCTGCACGATCTTGTTCATGTTCCGGTACGAGCCCTGGAGGCGGAACGGCGGTTCGGTGCGCGTCTCATCGGTCCGGGCGGCGGACGCGATGTACGCCGCGTTGACGGCGAGTACGGTCGTACGCGCCGTCAACGCGTGCCGCAGCAGCGCCAGCACCCCCTCCAACTCCGCCGGGACGTACGCGTGTACGAGCCGGTCCCGGCGGGCCGCCGGATCGCCCGAGGCCAGCCGGACCAGCAGGGAGAGATCGGCCCGGTCCCGGCCCGCGAGCGGGGCCAGCACCGGATGGGACGTCAGCGCGTTCTCGACGAAGCTCAGCGCGAAGGCGTCCTCCTTGCCCGTGAGCACCTCGCCCAGATTCCATACATCGGCCCGGTTGGCCAGCATGTCGGGGACGCGGAAACGCTCCCCCGACTCCGTGTACGGATTCGCCGCCATACAGACCGCGAACCGCTTTCCCCGCAGGTCACGGCCATTCAGTGTGCGGGTGGCGTCGCAGAGCGGAATGAACTTCTGGAGCAGTTCCGGCGAGGTGTGCTGGATGTCGTCCAGATAGAGCAGCACATTGGTGCCCGCCTCCAGCGCGAAGGCGATCCGCTCGACCTCCCGGCGCGCGGCGGAGTCCGGTGCCCGCTCCGGGTCGAGCGAGGTGGTGGCCGAACCGAGCGCCGGGCCGTCCACCTTGACCAGGAGCAGCCCGAGGCGGTCGGCGACGTACTCCATGAGCGTGGTCTTGCCGTAACCCGGCGGTGAGACGAGCAGCAGCAGCCCCGCGCTGTCGGTGCGCCGGGCGTCGCCCGCCGCGCCGAGCTGCCGGGCCAGGCTGTCGCCGACGAGCGGCAGATACACCTCGTCCACCAACTGGTTCCGCACGAAGGAGGACATGACCCGGGGGCGGTACTCGTCCAGCCGCAGCCGCTCCCGCCCCTCGGCGACCAGGGTGCCGCGCAGTTTCCGGTACGCGCGGAAGCCGGGGACGCCCTGGGCGGCGAAGCCGGCGGTACGGGTGAGGAACTCGTCGAGCCGCACGGTGAGCACCCCTCCCCGGCCGATCCTCGGATGGCTGCCCAGCAGCCCGGTGACCGTACCGCTCAGCGGTGCCTCCACCTCGTGGCGGACCAGGCCGGCGCAGAGTTCGATCGCCACCGCCTCGGCGAGGTCGCCGGGGTCGGCCGACTCGCCGGACGACGCGGCGCAGGAGACCAGCCAGCCCTCGATCAGCCGGTGCGCCCCCAGCGGGTCGTCGGCTTCGAGCAGCGCCCGGACATCGGCGGCGTAGGGGGATGTGTGCCCCGGGGTGCTCCCCCGGCTCCCCGTGGCCCGCTTCCGGAACGTGTCCAGGAACAGCCGGGCGGGCGCACCCGTCGCGAACGACACGGCGGAGGTGGCGGAGACGGCGGAGACGGGGGAGACGGGGGACACGGGGGACACCGGGGCCCCTTGGGGCTCCCGAGGCACCGCGCACCCCAGCTCCTCCACCAGATACCCCGCCGCCACCCCCGCGTCCGGCGCCGCCCCCACCGCACCCGCCGTGCGCGCCCGCGCCATCGCCTCGGCGATCTCCGCGCGCAGCACCTCCAGCGCCGGAGCCGTGCCGAAGAGCGAACGCGCCCGTGTCAGCGACACGGCGTGGCGCCGCCAGCGCTCCCGCTCGTCCTCCGCGGTCCCGTACGCCCAGAAGAGCTGCGCCGCCGCCCGCGCCCCCGCCGGGTACCGCAGCAGCCCCGCCCCCGCGCGCAACCGCAGCAGGACCCGGAGGATCGCGGCCGTGTCGTGGTCGTGGACCCCCCGCTCGTACCCCTCGTCGTACGCCGCCTCCGCCGCCCGCCGCACCAGGTGCTCCAGCTCCTCCGGCGCCGCGCCCGCCGCCTCCGGGAGCAGCCGGGCCGCCAGGTGCTCCGCCCGGTACACCTCGGCGGACTCCGACGGCAGGGTCCGGCCCCAGTACGGCCGGGTCGCCCCGAACTCCGCCCCGGTGACCGGCGATCGCAGGTCCGTGCCGGTCAGCGCGAGCGCCATCCCGTCCCCGTGCGGTACGAGGGTCAGCTCCGCCTGCCGCGTGGTGACGGCGAACCGGTGGCGCCCCAGACGGATGGTGCCGCCGTCGTCCGTGAACAGCTCCCGGCGGTCCCGCAGCGCCCGCGCGGCCTCCTGGCGCGCCGCCTTGAGCCGGCCCTCCAGCTCCTCCGCCCGCACCCGGTCGCCCAGCGCGCGCAGTTCGTCCCCGGTGGCCCGGACGCGCACCACCATCGGATCGGAGGCGAAGTAGGTGTGCACCGCGTCCGTGCTCTCCAGCGTCGCGGCCCGGCGCGCGATCGCGGCGAGCACCCGCTCCGCCGCGTCCGCGAGCCGCCCGGCCCGCCGCGCGCGCTCGTCCTGGAGGGTCTGGCGCCGCGCCGCGAACGCCTCGTACACCTCGGCACGCCGCTCGCCGATCGCGGCGAGGAAGGTGTCGTGCCCGGCGAACCGGGTCTCCAGGTTCTCCAGTTGCAGCAGGAGCGAGGCGAGCTGGGAGTCGCAGCTCTCGGGGGTGCCGGCGCCCTCCAGCGCCGCCGTCACCGACTGGCCCAGCAGGGCGGACTCGGCCGCGAAGGACGCCCGGCCCTCCTGGTCGAGCAGCTCCCGGCGGCGCGCGGTGAGCCCGGCGCGGGCCCGGTTGATCCCGGTGAGGACCTCGGCGATCCGCTCCAGGACCGCCGTGCGCACGGTCGTGTCGGCGATGTCGAGACCGGCGACGACCTCGCTCAGCGCCCGCAGCCCGGCGGTCCGCTCGGTCAGCCGCTCCCCGAGCCGCCCGGCGTCCGCGGCGGTCGCCACCGCCTCCGCGCCGGCGGCGAAGCGCTCGGTCTCGGTGTGGTGGGCCGCGAAGGCGTCCGCGCGCCCGAGGAAGGCCACCGCGCGCCGGCCGGTCGACGCGATGCCGTCGCCGATGTCCCGGCCGAGGGTGTCGAGCGCCTCCAGGTCCGCGTACCGCATCTCCCGCAGCGTCAGCAGCCGCCCCTGCTCCGCGCGCAGTTCGGTGATCCGCGCGATCCACTCCTCCGCCGCCGCCGGTGCCTCGCCCCGGACGCGGCGCACGAGCCGGGCGACACGCCGGTCCGCCTCGGCGAGCGCTTCGGCGGCCCGCCGGGTCAGCGTCTGCACGGTGGCGAACTCCTCCAGCACCCGCGCCGCCGTCGCCCGCACCTCCTCCAGCGGGGTGCGCAGATCCCCGGCGTCCGGGTCACCGAGCCAGGGGTAGCGGTCGGCGGCGCGGACACAGGCGGCGGCCAGCGTCTCGTACACCTGGGCCGTGGCGGTGGTCTCCGTGGCCTGGCGGGCGATGGCCAGCGTGTCGGAGACCGCCCGCACCAGGTCGGCGTTCCCGATCCGGGACAGGGGGCCGCCCGGGTCGGGGACGGGGTGCGTGTCGGAGACGAACGGGGTGCTCCACACCTGGGTGCGGTGCGCGGTGGCGGGGCCCTCGCCCGGCTCGGGGGCGCGGAGCACGGCGAGGGTGCCGTCGTCGAAGAGGGCGTGGCCGAGGCAGGGCAGCGGGCTCGCGATCTCCTTGCGGATGGTGTTGTACGGGAGGAGCAGGGTGCGGGTGGGGGAGCGGAAGACGAAGAGCACGTCCTCGCCGCCCGGGGAGCGCACCGTCCGCTCGAACTCCAGCGGTGCCCCGGGGTGTTCGGGGGCGGCGCCGTCGAAGGTCCGCACCGTGTCGGTCGCGGCGAGGCAGTAGCCGCCGGGGAAGACGATCCCCTCGTCCCCGGGGAGCCGGCGCGCGGCCTGGCCGATGGCGTCGAGCCGGGTCACCGACGAGGTGAGGGTGTTGACGACCAGATGGCGGAGGGTGGTCTCGTTGTACGGCCGCACCCGCAGCAGCAGCAGCGCGCCGACCCGCGCGTACGCCACCTCCGCGTCGGCGAGCGACTGGAGCGGCTCGTCCACCGGCTCCTGGTGGAGGGGGCCGGCGGAGTCCGGGGCACCGGCCGCCCTCAGGGTGAGGGAGCCGCCGGCCGTGGAGAGCAGCAGCTCCCCCTCGATGGAGAGGTGCGGATGGCGGCCGGGGACCCGGCCCGGGACATGGCTGTCCCGGGTGGTCCCGGTCCAGTCGAAGTCGTACGGCGCCGGGAGGGCGTGATCCCGCTCGCCCCGGGCGTCCAGGAACCGGACCCGGCCGTTCCCGGTCTCCCAGCGCAGCACCCGGATGTCCTTCTCGCCGGTGAGGAGGACGGCGAGCAGCCGGTCGCCGACCGTACGGAGCCGGAGCAGCCGGGCGCCCCGGTAGTAGCGGCGGAGGGCGTCGAACTCGGCGGTGAACGCCGGGTCGTCGAGCAGCCCCGGGACGGCGTCCTCCGGGAGCCGGTTCAGCTCCTGGTCGTGGAGGGCGAGGACGTCGCCGGCCTCGGTGCGGGCGGTGAGCCCCCCGGGCGGGTCGTACGCGAAGAGCAGCCGGCCCCCGACGGCGGCGAGGTCGCGCGGGAGCGCGGGGGCGGGGGTGCGCAGGGTGCCGGTGCCGGTGAGGGTGAGCCCGGTGGAGCCGAAGGCGCCGGCACGGGCGGTGTTGAGCGCCTCGGCGCGCCGGGCCAGCTCGGCGGCGCGCTGGTGGAGGCGGTCGCGCAGCAGCTCATAGGTCCCGGCGTCGATCCCGCCACCGGGCCCGCCGGGACCGTCACCGGGGCCGGGGCCACCGGCACCCGGGCGGCCACCGGGGCGGCTGGGGCCGTCACCGAGGCCGGGCCCCGGACCGCCACCGGGACCACGGCCCGGACCGCCACGGACAGCCGGACCGCCACCGGCACCCGGCCCGTCACCGACGCCGGGTCCGCCGGGACCACCGGCACCCGGGCCGCCGCCGGCAACCTGACCGCCGCCGGCGCCCCGGCCCGTGCCGGGACCACGCCCCGGACCGCCGGGGCCCGGGGCCGCCCCGGGGTCCCACGACCCGGCACCGCCGCTGACGGCCTCCGCGCCCGTCGTCCCGGTGGGCCCGCCCGGTCCCGTCCCCGCCGCCCGGGCGGAGCCGTCCGCTCCGGGCTCCCCCGCCGTCCTGTCCGTCTTCGTGTTCATGCCCGGTTCCATATGGTCCAGCTCCCTGAAGGTACGTACGAACCGCGGCTGCCGCCCCCCGCGCGGCAGCCGCGGAACTTGCGGGAGGGCCGTGCCCTCAGCCCTGGCCGCGGCCCGGGGCCGCGCCCTGGCCGGGTCCCTGCCCGGGGCCTTGCCCGTGCCTCTGCCCGTGCCCGTTCAGCGCCGCCAGCGGCGTGTCCTTGATGCCCAGGCGGTCGGCGGCGGCCAGCAGGCTCTCCAACTGCCCGTCCGCCGCGCCGCCGCCCCCTCCCATCAGCTTCATCAGCAGCGCGGACACGGTCAGGTTCTGCACATCCGCCGTGGACACCGAGCCCAGCACCTGGGTGAGATCGCCGGTGAAGGACGCCGACCCGTCCAGCCAGGGCCCGGCGAGCGTCCGCGCGGTCCGCGAGTGGTCGACGAACCCGTCGATCCCCTTGCCGAGCGAGATCGACTGCACCAGACGGTCCAGGAACACCGACTCCCCGCCGACGATGCTGATGTCCGCGCTCTCCAGACCGGTCGCCACCACCGTGGCCTGCGCCTCCGCGATCCGCCGCTGGACCTCGAACCCGGCGAGCCGGATCTCCTTCTCCGCCTCCAGCCGCAGCCGGTACTCCTCGTGCCCGCGGGACGCCTCGTCCAGCGCGGCCATCGCGGCGGCCTTCTCCGTCAGCCCCTCCGCCTCGGCGGAGAGCCGGGCCGCGGTCGCCCCGGCCTCCGCGCGGCCGGACTTCTCGATCGCGTCCGCCTCCTTCTCCCGGACGGTGACCGCGGCCAGCCCCTCGGCCGCCGCCTCCGCCTGGAGCGACTCGGCGAGCCTGATCCGGGCGCGGGCGTCCATGTCGGCGGCCTTGTTCCTCGCCTCGGCGAGGGTGAGTTCCTCCGCCGCCCGGTGCACCGCCGCCTGCTCGGCGGCCTCCGCGGCCTTGATGTCCTTGACGAGCCGCTCCTGCGCCGCCGCCTCGGCGGCGATGACGACCGTCTGCCGCCCGCGCTCGGCCTCCTCCACCGCGCGCAGCCGCTTGATGGACTCCTCCTGCTCCGCGACCGTACGGTCCACCGCCACCCGCTCGCGGATCACCTCGGCGATCTCGCGGCGCTCGGCCTCCACCTCCTTCTCGGCGGAGATCCGGGTCAGTTCGGTCTCCCGCTCCCGGGCGATGACCTCCAGCATCCGGTCCTTCTCGATCCGCTCGCTCTCCACCGCGATCACCCGCTCGCGGTTCTTCGCCGCGACGGCCACCTCGCGGGCCTGGTTCTCGCGCTGCACGCCGAGCTGCTCCTCGGTCCTGAGGTACGCGCCCTGGGCCCGCAGCCGCTCCTCCTCCACCACCCGCGCCGTCTCGGCCTCCTCCCGGGCCCGTACGGTCTCGATCTCGCGGCGCTGCTTGATCTCGGCGTCCGCCTGCCGGCGCTCCAGTTCGAGGATCGCCTCGCGGGCGTCGACGTTCTGCCGGGTGATCTCCTTCTCCTCGTGGCGCTGGAACTCATTGGTGCGCACATGCTCGACGGCGGTCAGTTCGGTGATCTTCCGGATGCCCTGGGCGTCCAGGATGTTGTTGCTGTCGAGCTGGGCGAGCGGCGTCTGCTCCAGATAGTCGATCGCCGCGTCCTCCAGGCTGTAGCCGTTCAGATCGGTGCCGATGACCTGGATGATCCGGTCCCGGAACTCATCGCGCTTGGTGTAGAGATCGGTGAAGTCGAGCTGTTTGCCCACGGTTTTGAGCGCCTCGGAGAACTTGGCGTTGAACAGCTCCTGCAGGGTGGTCTGGTCGCTGGCGCGGGCGGTGCCGATGGCCTGGGCGACCTTGATGACGTCCTCGACGGTCTTGTTGACGCGGACGAAGAACGAGATCCGGATATCGGCGCGGATGTTGTCCTGGCAGATCAGCCCGTCCCGGCCGGTGCGGGAGATTTCGATGGTCTTCACCGAGATGTCCATGGTCTCGGCCTTGTGGAGGACGGGCAGCACGACCTGCCCGGTGAAGGTGACGTCCACCTTGCGCATTCTGGAGACGATCAGGGCCTTGCCCTGTTCCACCTTGCGGAAGAGACGGCTGATCACCAGGAGCAGTGCGACGGCGATGAGCAGGACCACGGCGATGAGCACGCCGAGGCCGAGGGAGATGGCATCCATGAGAGATTCCCGTTTCGCGGGCGGCGGGTGAGCGGAGAGGTGGGAGCGGAGAGAGCGGCCGGGCCCCAAGGGCGCGGGCCGGTGCGTCGTGACGGTGCGGTGGGCCGGCGGGGCGTGTCCGTACGGCCGCCGGTACCGCGCGCCGGTGCGCGCAGCCGGCCCGGCGCGTCAGGACGCCGCTCAGGTACAGGACTCCGGTACGGGACTCCGTGCGGAGCGTCAGTGCGGCGCGTCAGTACGGAGCGTCGGTGCGGCGCGTCAGTACGGCGCGACCCAGAAGAACTCGCCGGTGTGGTCGTACGCGTACAGCAGTCCGGTCGCCCCGAGGGACATCTCACCGGTGCCGTTCTGGCGCACCTGCACCACTGCCGTGGAGCCGTCCCGGGCCCGGACCTCCGCCTGGCCGAAGTCCGCCCCCACCCGTCCGGTGCGGATGGTGCAGGTCAGGCCGATGAAGTCCTGCCGGGACGGCGCGGGTTCGTCGGGGAAGAGCTTGACGAGCGGCCGGACGACGGCGCGGGTCAGCCGCCAGGCGATCAGGAGGGAGAGCGGCAGCAGCGGTACGTACAGCAGCCGCCAGGCCCCCTCCGCCCCGGCGAGCAGCACGGAGCCGGTGAGGCTGGTGAACCAGCCGAAGACCGTCAGCAGGGAGACGGAGACCGCGACCGGCACCCCGCCCACGCTCAGCGCGCCGGTGTCCAGATCGGCGTCGAAGGCGTCGGCCTCGGCCGCGCCGGCCAGGACCAGCAGCCAGAAGAGGGCGACCACCACGAGCGCGGCGGTGAACAGCACGGTGGGGAAGCCGGTCACGGCATCGACGAACTCGCCCATCACTTCTCCCCCGTCTCACTGTCCCGGCCCCGGCCGGCCCGCTGCTGGTGTGGTGGTTGGCGGTCCTTTCCGTACCCCGGCAGGGACGCTCTGTCCCGGCCCGGTCGCCGTGCTCATTCTGAGCCCGGCGCGGGGGTGGGTTCATTGCCGTGGACCGGCAGTCTTTACGCTTTCTTGATGCCGGTCACGACCCTTGGGGAGGCCGTGCGACCCTGTTCGAGGGGCGTCAGGAAAGCGTTAAGAGTGGGGGGAATCCATGGTGAAACAGGAGCTGTCCGAGGACGATCGCGAGGGCTATACCCGCATACTGATCGACGCATGCCGGACGGGCCGCCGACTCACCCGTGACGAACTGGAGTTCCTCCGCGCCCGGGGCGAACAGGCCGCCGAAGCGGGCATCGGGCTGCGCGCCCTGGTCCGTGCCCAGCTCGCCGCCGCGCGGGATGTCCGCCCCCGGCTCCCGCGTACCGCCGCCGACCATCTGCTGACCGCCGTCGAGCAGGCCGTGGACGCCTTCGCCGAGGGCCATGAGCGGGCCCAGCGGCTCGCGGTGCGCCAGGAGGAGGCGGCCCGCCGGGAGTTCATCGACGATCTGCTGCACGGCACCAGCGACCTCGGCCGGATCGCCGAGCGCGCCGAGCGGTTCGGGCTGCTGCTCTCCCACGCGCACGCGGTGGCCGTGGCGCAGGGGCCGGAGCCGTACGACGACGGCTTTCCGGTCGCCCGCAGGATCGAGTCCGAGCTGACCGGCCGTTTCGGGCACCGCAGCATCCTGCTGACCACCAAGGACGGCCGGCTGATCTGTATCGCCCCGGCCGACCAGGCCGATGTGCTGGGCTTCTTCGCCAAGCAGGCGTACGCGGTGACCGACGGCGGCCGGGTGGCGATCGGACGGGCCCACCCGGGGGCGGGCGGCGTGGTCCACTCGTACGAGGAGGCGCTCAACGCCCTGGAACTGGCGGCCCGGATGGGCCTGGACGACCCGGTGCTGCACGCGGCCGATCTTCTCGTCTACCCCGTGCTCACCCGCGACCGGCAGGCCATGGCGGATCTGGTGGAGAGCGTCCTCGGCCCGCTCCAGCGGGCCCGGGGCGGCGCCGGGCCGCTGCTCGCCACCCTCACCGCCTACTTCGACACCGGGTGCGTGGCGGCGGAGGCGGCCCGCCGGCTCTCCCTGAGCGTCCGGGCGATGACCTACCGGCTGGACCGCATCCACCGGCTGACCGGAGCAGACCCGGGCGATCCGGTGCACCGCTACACCCTCCAGACGGCGGTGATCGGGGCCCGGCTGCTGGGCTGGCCGGAGGGGGAGCGGTAGCCGCGCCGGACCCTTCCCGTCCCCGATCGCACCTCTGTGACCAGCCCGTTCCCCCGGCATCCGGGCCGGGCCCCGCGAACCGTCCGGTACCCCCCGTGATCACATCGTTGCGGGGTATTGCGGTGTGATGCGCCGGACCCATGGCTTACGCTGCGCTTCACACCGGCCGCGCCCCGGGACGAGAACCACCGCATCACGGGTGCCGCGCGGCCCTCTTCTCGCGCGTTTCCACGCGTTTCCATGTGGGGGTACGAATCACTGTGCGCAGGCGCAGCATCTCTACCGCGACGGCGCTCGCGGTCCTCTTCAGCTCCGCCGCCCTGGTCGTCGGCACGGCGGGCACGGCCTCGGCCGACTCCGTCACGAAACTGCCCGTCGACTCCGTGCGCGACTTCGTCGTCGACGACGCCAGGAAGCGGCTGTACATCTCCACGGGCAACCAGATCGTCGTCACGGACTTCACCGGCAAGGTCGTGACCTCGGTTCCCTCGCTCCCCGGGGTGGACGGGCTGGCGCTCTCCCCCGACGGCGGCACGCTGTACGCGGCGGTCAACGACGAGAACGCGATCCTCGCCTACGACACCGCGACGGTCACCGAGGCCGGCAGGTACCCCATCGGGAACACCGTCTCCGGGCCGCGTGATGTCGCCGTCGCCGGCGGGAAGATCTGGTTCGGCTACGGCGGCGGGAACTCCGGCGACATCGGTTCGCTGGACCTGTCCGGTGCCGAGCCGGTCGTCACCCTGGACCAGGCGGACGGCGGCAAGCTGCCCGAGGCCCCCGAGCTGGTCACCACCCCCGGCGCCCCGAACACCCTGGTCGTCGCGGAGACCGACACGACCTCGGGCCGGGTCGCGGTCTACGACATCAGCGGCGGTACGGCGGAGCGCACCGTGCGGGGCGCCGCGCTCGGCGTCCGGCTCGCCGACGCCCGGCTCTCCCCGGACGGCAGCCGGCTGATCACCGCCGCGTCCGGCAACCGCCACCAGATCTGGAGGACCTCGGACCTCACACCGGCGGGCCAGTACGCGTCGAAGGAGTTCGCCAACTCGGTGGCCGTCGCCGCCGACGGCCGGGTCGCGACCGGTTCGGACGCCCGGTGGTCCGAGGACGTCCACATCTTCCCGTCGGCCGGCTCCACCAAGCTGGTCCGGAGCTACGACTTCCCCAACAACAACACCACGAATTATGCCGAGGCCCTGGTCGACGGCGGCCTGGCCTGGGACGCGAGCGGCAGCCGCCTCTTCGCGGTGACCCAGAACAGCCAGGGCGCGTACGCGCTCCGGGTGCTCAACGACCCGGGCAAGTCCCTCACCACCGTGACGGTGAGCGCGCCCGCCAAGGCCACCCGGGCCAAGCCCGTGACGGTCAGCGGCAAGGTGAACGCGACCGTGGCGTTCCCGGCGGGCTCCGAGGTCTCCGTCACCCGCACCGACGCGGAGTCGCCGAAGGGCAAGTCCCTGGGGAAGAAGAAGGTCGCGTCGAACGGCACCTTCTCCTTCAGCGACACCCCGTACTCCGGCGGCAAGGTCACCTACAGGGCGGCATACGCGGGCGGAGCCCAGCACCAGGGGTCGGCCGGCTCGGACAGCGTCGAGGTCTCGCGCTCGTCCACCACCCTGTCGCTGGACAACAACAACAAGTTCTACGACTACAACTCCACGGTGAACTTCACCGCGAAGCTCGGCAAGACGTACAAGAACCGGACGGTGAAGCTGTACGCGGACCCGGCCGGCGACGGCAAGGGCCGCAAGCTCATCAAGACCGGCACGGTGAACAGCTCCGGCAAGCTCTCCGCGAAGGTGAGGCTGACCCGCGACACGGTCGTGACGGCGGACTTCGCCGGTGACTCCCGCACCTCGTCGAAGTCGGCGAAGACCTGGGTGGGCACCAGGGTCAAGGTGTCGACGGCGCTGACGAACCACTACAAGTACGCGAAGCTCGGGAACCAGAAGTACCACTTCTACAAGAAGTCGAAGAACCCGTACTTCACCACGACGATGCCGGCCTTCAAGAACCGCTCCGAGCGGCTGACGCTGGAGTTCTTCTACGAGGGCAAGTGGTACGACCTGGAGCTGGAGAACGCGTACTTCCCCCTCGACTCCAAGGGTGTCTCCCGGGTTCAGCTGAACGGACCCCACGAGACCGGCTACCGGCTGCGGATGCGCTCCTCGTACATCAACGGCTCCTCCGGTGACACGGTCAACTCCACCACGCACGGCCCGTGGAGGTACTTCACCTTCACCTCCTGACCCGAGCGGCGCGGAACGGCCCGGCGCGCTCCCGCGCCGGGCCGTTCCGCCGCCCTCATCCGCAGAGGGCCGTGTCGAAGACGTCGTTGGCGTGCGCGACGGAGGGATGGGAGGCCCGGCGGATCGCGGTCAGGGCGAGGGTGGCGGCCCGGCCGTCGTCGGTGACCCCGCTGATGGTCTTGTACCCGGGGATGTCGCCGCCGTGTCCCCAGACCACCCCGCCGCAGCTCAGCGGCATGCTGAGCAGTCCGAGCCCGTACCGCCACCCCGGCCAGAGCCTGTCGGCGGGGACGGTGGTCCGCATCTGCTCCAGCAGGGCCGGCTTGAGCAGCCGGCCGCCCATGAGCGCGGTGAGGAAACGGTTCAGATCGCCCGGCGTGGCGATCATGCTCCCGGCGCCCCAGGCCCACGACGGGTCCATCACGGTGATGTCCCCGGGGGTCTGTGCCGGGTCGTCCGCGTGGTAGCCGCGCGGGTGCGGGCCCGGGATGGTCCGGTCCCCGGCGGCGGGGAAGGAGGTGTCGCGCAGGCCGAGCGGCGCGAGGACCCGCCGCTCGATCTCCTCGGCCAGCGGCCGGCCGGTGACCTTCTGCACCAGCAGGCCCGCCAGGACGAAATTGGTGTTGCTGTACTGCCAGTCGGTGCCGGGCGGGAAGGACGCCTTGCGGGAGAGCGCCAGATCGACCAGCTCGCGCGGCTCCAGATAGCGGTCGCGGCTCACGAACCAGTCCGGTTCCAGGTGGTCGGTGTAGTTGGGCAGCCCGCTGGTGTGCTGGAGAAGCTGCCGGACGGTGATGTTCCGGCCGTCGATGCCCTCGCCGCGCACCAGCCCGGGGAGATGGGTCTCGACGGGCCCGTCCAGCTCCACCCGGCCCTCGCCGACGAGCTGGAGCACCACCACGGCCAGATAGGTCTTGCTGTTGCTGCCGATGCGCACCCGCCCGTCGCGCGGCACCGGCGCCCCGGTCGCCAGATCGGCGACCCCGGCGGTGAGATGCCGGAACCGCCGCTCGCCGGGGCCGCGCACGGCGGCCAGCGCACCCGGCCAGCGGTCCTCGGTCACCAGCCGCTCCATGCCCCGCTGCACGGGGTCGCCGGGCCGGGGGGTGCTCGCCGCAGCAGGAGCGCCGGCCAGGGTGGTGGCGAGGGCCGCGAGGGCGACGAGCACGGCGAGCGCGGCCGACGCCCTCGTCGCCCTCGTCGCCCTCGTCGCGCTCGCGGTCCTCGCGGCTCGCCGGGAGGGGGTACGACGGTCTCCGGCCAACGGGATCACTCCTTCTGTGGGTCCGGCACGAGGGCCCGCGCCCCGGGCCGCTCCCAGCATCGGGGAGCCGCCCCACCGGGCCGCCGCGCCGAACCGCCGCCCGCCGTGTTCCCGCACCCCGCCCACCCGTACGGCGGAACCGCCCGCGCCGGCACCCCCGGCTCAGACCAGCCACTCACCGTCGCGCATCAGGGTCCGCTCCGCGTTCTCGGCGACGGTCCCCCACGCCTGGAGGAGCAGCGGGGTGACGCGGAAGAACACATACGAGGGGTGGTCCCGGCGCGGGTCCCAGCCATCCTTCGCGGCGAAGGCGTCCCCCACCCCGTCCGGAAGCTCCTCACGCGGCACCCTGCGGGCGCTGCCGTGCACCAGGACCACGTCCCGCGTGTGCCCGAAGGAGAGCCGGACCCGCCCCGACGCGCCGAGGTTCCGCCCGGTCGGATGGGTCTCCCGGGTGGCCAGCCACACCCCGCCCCCGTCCCACCAGAACGTCAGCGGCACCAGACAGGGTTCTCCGCCCTCGTCGGCGGTGGCGACCCACACGTCGATGTCCCGCTCCAGCCGCTCCAACGCCTCGCGCTTGCGCTGCCGGGGGGTGCGGGGGGCGGGCTCCGCCGTGGTGTCGGTGGTCATGGGAGGAGGCTAGGGGGCGGGGTGAGCGAGTGCGTCGGGCCGGAGGACCAGGTCCCTGGGCGGAGCGGCCCGTTTCCGGCGACCGGCGGCACGGCGGCCATGGGGTGTACGAGGAGAACGGGCCGGCCGGCTCCCGCGCGGGGCGCTCCCACTCCCGGGTGGGGCGTGGGGGTGCCCTCGGCGAGGGTTCTTCCGGCCGTGCGGCGCCCGGCGCCGGACGTGAGAGCGGGAGACTGGGCCGAGGATGTCCCTGTTGTCATCCGGCGGGCCCGGGTGGTCTCCGAGCCGGTCAGTCAGTACATCGCCTTCGAGCACTCCGGGAGCTTCACCAACGCCGCCGCGGGTGAACAGATCCGCCGGCTTCCCCGGCGGCTCGCGTCGGATCTGGCGCTGCCGGGCAATGACTTCTGGCTCTTCGACGGCCGCCTCGCGCAGTTCAACATCTCCGACGGGGAGGGGAGATGGACGCACACCGATCGGACGGACGACCCCGGCGTGACGGCACTGTGCGCCTCCGCCTTCGAGGCGGTGTGGGAGCGAGGGATTCCGCACGAGGAGTACAGAGTCTGAAGGGACCCCGGCCCTGGGGGAGTCCCGTCCGCTGCCAGACTGGCCCCGAGAGGAGCGGCATATGAAGACCTGCACCAAGTGCGGCCAGACGATGACGCAGACACAGGACGGCTGGTGGATCTGCTATCCGTGCGGCACATCGGAGCCCGCGCTCAACCCGTCCTGTCCCCGGTGCGAGGAGAAGCTCAAGCCCGGCCGGGCCGAGTGGTGGGTGTGCGCGGCCTGCGACTACGAGATCGCCCATGAGGCCCTCTGTCTGCACCTGGTTCTCGTCGCCTCGATAGAGGAGTCCCCGGAGGAGTTCTTCAGCTGGGTGCGCAAGCACCGCGACGAGCTGCGGAGCGAGGAGCCGGTGTGGCAGCGGACGCACCGGTAGGCACCGCGGTCAGGGGCGCTTCGGCTCGAAGTGCAGTCCGGTGATCCCGCAGTCGAACTGCCGGGCCTCGACCAGGCGGAACCGCTGGAGCCCGCCCGTGTCGCCGAACACCGGCAGCCCGGCGCCGATCGCCGTCGGGTTGACGAACAGGTGCAGTTCGTCGAGGAGGCCCCGCGCGATCAGCTCGGGGACCAGGGTCGCCCCTCCGTAGGTGATGATGTCCCCGCCCGGCTGCTCCTTGAGCCGGCGCACCGTCTCGGCGAGGTCCCCGCCGGCCACCGCGGTGTTCTCCCAGGGCGACTCGGTGAGGCTCCGGGAGATCACGACCTTGGGCGTGTTGTTCATCTTGTCGACGGCCTCCCGGGGCTCCCCCTCCGGCCCCGCCGCCCAGGTCGGGATGAACCCCTCGGCCAGCTTCCGCCCCAGCACGATGCAGTCCACCGGCTCCGTGAGCGCGCCGATGTGCGCCGCGATGTCGTCGG
This sequence comes from Streptomyces sp. NPDC001889, assembly GCF_053594535.1. NCBI lineage: Bacteria > Bacillati > Actinomycetota > Actinomycetes > Kitasatosporales > Streptomycetaceae > Streptomyces > Streptomyces sp. NPDC001889. Next base: position 96,713 of record NZ_JBSFER010000012.1, on the reverse strand, counting down.
TCCACGGGAACGTCAGCCAGTCCATCTCGCCGTTCGGCCCCGCCATGAAGCCGTCGACGGTGGTCTGGAGCTGGAGCTTGAACGTGCGCATGGCGGTGCCCTTCCGGAGTCCTGGGATACGGCGGGTCCCGGGCCTCCGCGGCCCTTCCCCATCCGGAGGAAACGCTAGCGACCATCACTGACAATCGGGGCCCGGCGCGTCCGCCCCGTCAGACGATCTCCCCCGCGCAGGACCCGTGCCCCCGGCAGGAGTAGCAGGTGTACTCCATGCACCCGGTGCACAGCCCGATGTTCTCCAGCCGGTAGGTGTCCCCGCAGCTCTCGCAGACGTCCCGCGCGCGCAGCATGACGTTCCACCCCTCGTCGCCCCCGATGGCGTCGTACGCGGCGGTGACGTACTCCGCCCACGCGATGCCGTGATCGGTCCCGTGCCTGAGGTGCCGGCAGTACACGGCGTGGAACGCCCGCCCGGTGACCAGATGGTCCGGTCCGCGGCCGTCGCCGGTCCACAGCGTCACGAGCCGGCCGATGCGATGCTCGATGGGCTGTCCTCGGTCGAAGACCACGTGGTCGCTCTTCACGGCTGCATTATGCGGCCGGAGGCCCGCCCGTGGACGGTGTTCGGACCTGCTCCCGGCCGCCGATCGTCAGCTCGACCTCGTCCCCCGCCGTGGTGAACTCCCGGATCAGCCAGATGCGTCCGCCGATGGGGGTGCCCGCGCCGGTGGTGTGGGCCGGGACGGCGAGCACCGGGCCCGCCGGACCCCCGGTGCGCAGCTCCGCCTCCGTGAGCACGCCGTCCGAGAAGCGCAGGTCCACCTCGATGGGCCACGGCTCCGCCGCGAAGGCGCGCGGGTCCGGGAGCCCCTGGACACGGCAGCGGGCGCCCGGGAAGAGGTGGGTGTGCCCACAGAGGGCCGGGAAGGTGTCGGGTTCGGTCACGCGCCCCATCCTGCGTCGGGGGCGCGGCCGGAGCGGTGTACGGGTCGGCGTGTCCGCCAGGGGTGGGTTCGGCGATGCCCGTGGTCCTGCCCGGCGGCCCGGTCAGCAGCGGCCCGTGACCGGGGTCCAGGGCCCTGCCGTGGGGCCGGACGCCGGCCCGGCCCCGGTGTCACCTCGGGCGCGACGTCGCTCCCCCGGGGCGCCGGCACGGCTCCGGTGGGCTCCACGCAGGCAGCCCCTCACGCCCCACCGGGTGGACATCCATGGCCGGACCGGGAGGATCTGGGTCGTCTCTTTCGGATCGTGCCGGGCTCGCGAGCCCCGGCACCGCGCCCCGCCGCGCTGTCGTCGGTCGCCGGCGCTCCGCGTGGGCTCCCTCCTCCGCCTCGCGATCCACGGCACCGGACCCCGCTCACCGGTCCGGCCCGATCCGAAAGAAGCTCCCTAGTCGAGGAAGTGGTCGAACTCGCCCGCCTTGACGCCTTGGATGAAGGCGGCGAGCTTGGCCCGGTCGGTGGTGATGACGGTGCCGGGGGTGTCGCTCTCGCGGAGGAGGATGCTGCCCTCGTGGCGGGCGATCTCGACGCAGTTCTCTCCTCCGCCGCCGGAGGAGGACTTCTGCCACCGTATGGGTGCGCTCATGGCTCTGGGCCTCTCGGAGGTCTCGTGCGATGTGGTGGGTGAGCTGGGGCGCGACTCGCCGGACGCGAGCGAGGCGCGCGGGGTGTTCTCCCGCGACATACTGCACTTCTTCCGCTCCGTGGCCGCCCGCCGCCCGCCGCCGCCGCCCGCCGGACAGCCGGTGATCCGAGGGACGCTCGGCGCCGGACCGATCATCTCCCGCCGCTGGTACGGCTCATCAGCGGGACATCCTCCGATCCGCCGCCCGGGCACGCGGCAGGCCCGGGCGGGATGGTCACCGGGTCCGGGGCGGTTCCTCCGGGTGGCCCTCCGCCTCCAGGTGGGGCATCACCCGGTCCAGCCGGCGCGGGGTCCACCAGGCGCGCCGGCCCAGCAGGGTCATCACCGCGGGGACCAGCAGCAGGCGGACCACGGTCGCGTCGATCAGGACGCTGGCCGCCAGACCGAGGCCCAGCATCTTCACCACGATGTTGTCGCTGAGCACGAACGCCGCGAAGACGCTCACCATGATGAGCGCCGCACAGGTGATGACCCGGGCGGTGATCTCCAGGGCGTGCGCCACGCTCGCCTTCGGGTCGCCGGTGCGCAGCCAGGCCTCGTGGATGCGGGAGAGCAGGAAGATCTCGTAGTCCATGCTGAGGCCGAAGACGATGGCGAACATCATCATCGGCACATAGCTCTCGATGGGCACCTCCCCGTTCACCCCCAGCGCCGGGCCGCCCCACCCCCACTGGAAGACGGCGACCACCACCCCGTACGAGGCCGCGATCGAGAGCACATTGAGGACGGCGGCCTTCACGGCCACGAGCAGTCCCCGGAAGACGGTGAGGATCACCAGGAAGGCGAGCCCGACCACGACGGCGATCATCACGGGCAGCCGCTGGGAGACGATGTCGAGGAAGTCGACCTGGGCGGCGGTCGTGCCGGTGACATAGGCGCGGGCCGCCGTGCCGGAGACGGCGGCCGGGAGGGAGTCGTCGATCAGATGGTTGACCAGGGCGGTGGTGCGCTCGTCCTGGGGGGAGGCGACGGAGTAGGCCGTGCCGAGGAGCAGATCGCCGCCGGGGGTGGGGTTCAGCGGGGTGATGACGGCCGCGTTCGGGACGTCCCCGAGCGCCTGCCGCGCCTGGGACGCCAGTGCCGCGCGGTCCTGTTGCGGTACGGCGGTCTGGTCCACGACCAGCGTCAGCGGGCCGTTGGACCCGGGGCCGAACGCCGTCGACATCAGATCGAAGGCGCGCCGGTCGGTGAAGGACCGGGGATCGGCGCCGTCGTCGATGTGCCCGAGCTGGATGAAGAAGACGGGGAACGCGAGGACGGCGAGGACGGCGACCCCGCTGATCAGATACCGCCACGGCCGGCGCTCCACCCGCAGCGCGTACCGGTGCCAGCCGCCGTGCGCCGCCCGCTCCGGGTCCGTGTCGGCCTCGGCGACCGGGGCGCGCACCCGCAGCCGGTCGATGTGCCGGCCGATCAGCCCGAGCAGCGCCGGCACGAGGGTGAGCGCGCCGGCCACCGCCGTGACCACGGTGACGGCGGCGGCCAGGCCCAGCTTCCCGATGAAGCCGATCCCGGAGACCCAGAGCCCCGACAGCGCGATGATCACCGTGCAGCCGGAGAGCAGCACCGCGTGCCCGCTGGTCGCGTTGGCCTTCCCGGCCGCGGTGGCGGGGTCCTCGCCGTTCATCAGGTTCTGGCGGTGCCGGGTGACCAGGAAGAGGGCGTAGTCGATGCCGACGCCGAGGCCGATCATCGTGGCGAGCGTCGGGGAGACGGTGGCGAAGGTGAACGCGGCGGCGAGCAGCCCCAGCAGCGCCAGCCCGCAGATCACGCAGATCAGCGCGGTGAGCAGGGGCAGCACGGCGGCCACCACACTGCCGAATCCGATGAGCAGGACGACGATCGCGACCGCGAACCCGATGATCTCGCTGGTGCGGTCGTCCGCCGACGGGCGGGCGAGTTCGCCGAGCGCGCCGCCGTACTCGACCTCGACGCCCGAGTCCCGCAGCGGGGTGACGGCCGAGTCCACCCCGTGGAGGTACTCCTCGCCGAGTTCGGACGGCGGCCGGGCGAAGTGGACGGTGATGTACGCGGTCCTCCCGTCGGCGGAGAGCGGGCCGACGGCCGGGGCGCTGGTCACCGTCAGCGGGTTCTGCGCGGACAGCACATAGGGGAGATGCTCGATGGCGTCGGTGGCGCCCGCGATCCCGGAGCCGGCGTCGGTGAGCGGCCGGTCGGGGTCGTGCAGCACGATCTGGGAGCTGTAGCCGTCGACGGACGGGTCGTGCTCCCTGACCGTGTCGAGTCCGCGCTGCGACTGGGTCCCGGGGAGGGAGAAGTCGTCGGAGTACTCACCGGCGTGGGTGTGGTGCAGCACCTGGAGCCCGGCCAGCGCGGCGAGCCAGAGCATGATGACGACGACCGCGTGCCGGGCGCACCACTCCCCGATCCGCCGCAGGGTGCCCCTGGGCACGGGCGGCGCGGCGCCGGGGGACGGCGTGGGGCCGGGGGACGGCGGCACCGGCATACGGACTCCCGACCAGGCTGGCGCTCATTTCCCGCGCTCCGAAAAGGGACACTGCGGACATTCTGCATTGCTGTCGGCGTTCGGCGAGGGGGCACGCCCACAACACGGGGGAACTCCATGCCGTGACCACGCGACTACTTCGGGAAGGGTCGGTGCACGACACAGGCGAAGAGCCGGACGGACACGAAGAGGAGGCCGATGTGACGAGCGGTGCGCGGAACGGCGATGGCGGCGGAGGCGGCAGTGCCGGCGGGGGCGGCGGCAGTGTCGGTCCGGGCGGCGGCGAGCAGCCGTGGTACGCCGACGACGGGCTCTGGGTCGACTTCGCGCCCGTCATGTTCTCCGGGGACCGCGCCGACACCGTGGCGGCCCTCGTCCGCGACTCCCGGCTCCTCGGCTTCCCGCCGGGCTCCCGCGTGCTCGACCTCTGCTGCGGGCCCGGCCTGTTCCTCGTGCCGCTCGCGGAGCGCGGCCACCGCGTCACCGGCGTGGACCTCAGCCCCGCCATGCTGGAGCGCGCCCGGGAGACCTGCGAGAAGGCCGGGGCCGCCGTCGAACTCGTCCGGGCCGACATGCTCGAATACACCGCGCCCGGCGCCTACGACGTGATCCTCAATGTCTTCACCTCCTTCGGGTACTTCGCCGACGCCGCCGACAACCTCCAGGTGCTGCGGAACGCCCGGCGCAGCCTCGCCCCCGGCGGACAGCTGCTCGTCGACGTCATGGGCAAGGAGGTGATCGCCGGCTGGATCGGCCGCCCCCAGGCCGTCGACCTGCCGGACGGCTCGTACATCGTCCAGCGCGACACCATCCTCGACAGCTGGCGCCGGCTGCGCACCGACTGGACCCATGTGCGCGGCGACACCGCCCGCACGGCCTCCATCCACTCCTTCCTCTACAGCGCCGCCGAACTCCACGATCTCTTCCTGGAGGCCGGGTTCACCGGGGTGGAGTGTTTCGGCGACTTCGACGGCGGCCCCTACGACCAGCACGCGCGCCGGCTCGTCGTCCGAGGGCGGGCGTCATGAACACACTCCGTCCCGGCCCCGAGGAGACCCGTTCCGCCATGACCGCCGCCGTCCCCATCCACGACCACATCACGGACGCCCTCAAGGACCCGGCCTTCGTCCGGCTCTCCGGCTCCGTCGTCCTCGCCCGGTTCGAGACCATGAAGGTGTACGCGGCCCTGGGGGCCGTGCGCACCCTGCTGGAGAGCGGACGGGTCGTCCCCGGACAGACCCTCGTCGACAGCTCCAGCGGGATCTACGCCCTCGCGCTCGCCATGGCCTGCCACCGCTACGGGCTGCGCTGCCACATCGTCGCCTCCACCACCGTCGACGCCACCATGCGCGCCCAGCTCGAAGTCCTCGGCGCGACCGTCGACCAGATGCCGCCCTCGCAGAGCCTCCTCCTCGACCAGGAGCGCCGGGTGCGGCATGTCCGCGCCCTGCTGGAGGCCCGGCCCGACTTCCACTGGATGCGGCAGTACCACGACGGCGTGCACTACGCCGGCTACCGCGAGTTCGCCGACCTCGCCGCCGCCGCCCTGCCGCCCGGCCCGCTGACCGTCGTCGGCGCCGTCGGCACCGGCTCCTCCACCGGGGGGCTCACCGAGGCCCTGCGCGGTACGGGGCGCAGGGTGCGGCTGGTGGGGGTGCAGCCCTTCGGGAGCGTCACCTTCGGCAGCGAGGGGTTCAACGACCCGGAGGCCATCATCGCCGGGATCGGCAGCTCCATCCCCTTCGGGAACGTCCGCCACGAGCTGTACGACACCCTGCACTGGCTGGACTTCCGGCACGCCATGGCCGGCGCGGTGGAACTGCTGCGCCGCCACGCCGTCTTCGCCGGGCTCTCCACGGGCGCCGCCCATCTGGTCGCCCGCTGGGAGGCCGGGAACGAGTCGGGGCGGGGCGGCGGAAGGACCGCCGGGAGCGCGGCCGGGCGGAGTGCCGGGCAGGACGCCGGGACCGGAACCACCTATCTGGTGCTCGGCGCCGACACCGGACACCGCTACACGGAGCGGGTCTTCGCCCGGCACGCGGAGGCCCAGGACCCGGGCGGGCTGCGGCCGGAGCGGATCGGCTCGCTGGGGGAGCTGCGCCCGCCGTGGGCGGTGATGGAGTGGGCCGGGAGGGCCGCGCCGCCCGGCGCGCGGGTGGAGGAGCCCGGCGGCCGGGCGGGGAGCCCCGGCGTCCGGGTGCAGGCCGTGGTGGGGGCGCCCGGCCGGCCGTCCGGCGGCACCGGCAGCGCCGTGCCCGCCGGGCACGGCCGCGCCGATGGGAGCCTGTGATCATGACCATCGCCTCGCTGGAATCGCTCTCCTTCGGGCTCGCCAGGACCGCCGGGGCGGCAGCCGCCGCCGGGCACCGGCTCGCCCTGCTCACCGGCGACCGCGCCGTCTACCGGCACGAGCTGGCCGCGCTCCCCGCCGGCGCCGCCCTCGATGTCGTCGATGTCGACACCATGGACACGGCCGCCGTGCGGCGCGCCCTCGACGGGCTCCCCGGCCTCGCCGGACTGATCAACACCACCGACACCTGGTCCGTCCCGGGCGCCGAACTCGCCGCCGCGTACGGCCTGCCCGGGCCCGCCCCCGAGGACGTGCGGCGGCTGCGGGACAAGGCCGCCGTGCGCCGGGCCCTGCACCGCGCCGGGGTCAGCGGGCACACCGCCGTCCCCGTCGACGCCTCCCGGCCGGACGCCGCCGCCCGGGTCCGCGAGGCCGTCGGGCTGCCCGCCGTGCTGAAGGACTCGGCCGGGACCTCCTCCCGGGGCGTGTGGATCGTCCACGACGAGCCCGCCCTGCGCGCCGCGCTCGCCGAGGCCGCCGAACTCCCCCTCAAGGGCCACCTGTTCGCGGAGCCGTTCCTCGCCGGGCCCCTCTACAGCGCGGAGACCCTGAGCTGGGCGGGCGAGACCCGGCTCCTCGGCGTCTCCAGCCGCCAGACCTCCCGTACCCCCGCCGTGCGCGAGGAGGGCGCGGCCTTCCCCGTCGCGCTGCCGCCCGCCGACCACGAGCGGATCGCCCGCTGGGTGGCGCGGGTCCTCGCGGCGGCCGGGCACGATCAGGGCTTCGCCCACGTCGAGTTCGTGCTCACCGCCGGCGGACCCGAACTGGTCGAGATCAACCGCAGGATCGGCGGCGCGCTCGTCGGCGAGGCGCTCTGCCGGTCCCTGGGGACCAATGTGTACGAGGCGCTGATCGAGACGGCCCTCGGCCGCCGCCCCGCCCTCCTGGACGCCCCGGACGGCGGCACCGCGGGACCGGCCGTCGCCTTCGTCCTCGTCTACCCCGACCGGCCCGGGGTGCTGGAGGAGTGGCGGGGGCTCGGCTCCCTCGGCGGCTTCCCCGGCGGGCCCGAGTGGTATCCGGTGCGCGCCCCCGGCGACTCCGTGACCGAACTCGGCGACCAGCGAGGCTGCACCGGCATGGTCCTCGCGCACGCCGCCACCGCCGAACTCGCCCAGCACCGCGCGTGGAGCGCGGCCACCTCCGTGACTCCGGTGATGAAGACGGCCGACGGTCCATGACCCGGCTCTCCTGGCCCCAACTCCTGCTGCTGGGAGCCTCGTTCCTCATCACCCTCGGCAGCTTCGCCGTGCTCCCCTTCATGTCCGTGCTGCTGCACCAGCGGTGGGGGCTCGGGCTGGGCGTCGTCGGCGCGGTGCTCGCCGTGGCCTCGCTGGTCCAGTTCAGCGGCGGGGTCGTCGGCGCGGCCGTGGCCCGGCGGATCGGGCTGCGCGCCACGATGCTCGTGGCGCTGGCGATCCGTACCGCCGGGTTCTGCTGCTTCGTCCCGGGGCTCCAGCGGCCCTGGCTCGCGGTGGTGGCGCTCTTCCTGGTCTCGGCCGGGGCCGCGCTCTACCTCCCCGCCAACAAGGCGTATCTGGTGGCCGGGTGCGCACCGGAGCAGCGGCCCCGGCTGCTGGCGGCGAGCGGCTCGGCCTTCAACGCCGGGATGGCGCTGGGGCCGCCCGCCGCCGCGCCCTTCGTGCTGACCTCGCCCGCCCTGCTGTTCACCGTCGTCGCGGCGGTGTTCGCGGTGGTGGGGCTCGCCCACGCGGTGCTGCCGCACGCGGAGGACAAGCCGGCGGAGCCGGTGCCGTCCGCGGCCCCGGAGCCCCCGCGCCCGACGGCCGGGGTCCGGCTGCCGCCGTTCGCTTACACCCTGCTCTCCGTCTATGTCTTCATGTTCTTCCAGCACTACATCGCGCTCTTCGCCGTGCCGCGCACCTCCGCCGCCTACTACGGCGCGCTCCTCATGGCGTACTCGCTGCTGCTCGTCACCGCGCAGCCGCTGCTCGCCGACCGGATCGCCGGGCTCGGCTACGGGCGGACCCTCTGGCTCGGGTTCGGTGCGATGGCCGCCGGGATGACGGCCGTCGCCACCGGCGGCCCCCTCGGGATCGCGGTGGGCGCGCTCACGCTGGGGCTCGCGGAGACCGTGCTCTTCCTCCGGAACGATCTGGAGGCTTTGGCCCGCTCCCGGGCCCCCGCCGCGACCGTCTTCGGCCGTCAGCGCCTCGCGGCCGGCCTCGGCGCCTTCGCCGCGGCCCTTCTCGGCGGGCCGTTGTACGGCGCGGCGGAGGGCGGCGGCGGGGCAGGCGGGTTCTGGCTCGTGGTCGCCGCGCAGAGCGCGGTGCTGCCGCTGCTGCTGTGGGGGGCGGTGGTGTGGCGCGCGCGCCGGTGCGGGCGGCGGCGGGCGGCCGTGCCGGGCCGCCCGCTCGCCCAGCGGCAGGGGTGATCAGGAGGTGTACTTCTCGCCGAAGAAGCCCTTGGCGGCGGTGGTGCCGAGGGCTCCGGGGCCGTAGACGAAGGAGCCGGCGGGGGTGAGGCCGGAGGCGGTGGCGGGGAGCCACCAGACCGAGCCGGCCCCGTTGTTCTCGTTGACGGCGCTCGCGGCGAGGTCCTTGCGGACGGCCGTACTCCCGCCGGTCCCGCCGTTTCCGCCGGTCCCGCCGTTTCCGTCGTTTCCGTCGATGAGTTTGACCACGGAGCCGAAGCCGTCGCCCGCCTCGGCGGTGCCGGGGACGCCGGGGGTGTTCTGGGTGACGGTCTTCGCGCCGGTGCCGGTGGGGCCGGTCGCGGAGCCGGGCAGGGTGACCACCGCCCCCGCGTGCGCGACGGTGCCGAGGCCCTCGCCCGGGACCCCGACCGCGATGTCCTCGTAGCCGTCCCCGTCGATGTCGCCGACGGAGACGTCCGCGCCGAACATGTCGTCCGTCTCGGCGGTGCCGGGGACGCCGGGGCTGTCCTGGAAGAGGGTCCGCTTCCGGGAGACGTCCGGTCCGGTCGCCGAGCCGGGGATGGTGACGACCACGCCGCCGTGGGCCGCCGGCTGGTGGTTGGTCATCCAGTGCGCGTAGCCGATGACGACATCCTCGTAGCCGTCCTTGTCCGTGTCCCCGACGTCGATCGAGTCGCCGTGCTGGTTTCCGAGGGCGTTGCGCCGGATCGGGCCGAGGCCGGTGGGCGAGCCCATCCACTGGAGCGGGGTGAAGGCGTACTCGCCCTCCGCGCCGGGGTCCCGGTCCAGTCCGACGATGTCGGTGGCGCCGTCGCCGTTGAGATCGCCGGTCACCAGCTCCACCAGCTCCTCCACGTTCCAGTCCTCGCCGTCGACCTGTGCCGTGCGGGCGGGGGTGCCGTCCCGCAGCAGGGGTCCGTGGCGCACCGTGAGACCGGCGCCCACGCCGGCCGACACCAGATCCTGGTGGCCGTCGCCGTCGAAGTCCCCGGTCACCAGGGCTCTGGTGGTGAAGCCCTTCAGGGAGGTGGCCGGGGTGGTGCCGCGCCCGAGGCCCGCGGGGCTGCCCCAGATCACCGAGAGTCCGCCGGCGGCGTCCGGGTCGCCGGGCGGGCCCTGGCCCTCGGCGCTGACGGCCAGGTCCGCGTAGCCGTCCCGGTCGAGGTCGGCGGCGGCGAGGGACGTTCCGAAGCGGTGGTCCGCCCCCGGTGCGCCCGGCACTCCGCCGGTGCCCTGCTGGAGGATCTGCTTGCTCGAAACCCGGGGGCCGCTGGCGGAGCCGTAGAGGACGGAGACGTAGCCGGCTCCGGCCCTGCCGTCGACGGTTGCCCGGGGTGCGGCGACGACGAGGTCCTGGTGGCCGTCGCCGTTGAAGTCGTCGTGCGGTGAGGTCGCGGGCTTCGGGGCTTTCGGGGTGGGGTCGGCGGAGGCGGCCGGGGCGGTGAGGGAGCCGGTCACCGCGATGGCGGCGAGGAGGGCCAGGGCACGGGGGGCACTGCGGGGGTTCATCGGGGGACCTCGGGGATCGTTCGGGCGGACGGGACAGTCTCGGAGATCACGCGGCGGGCCGAAGGGTTGTGGTCCGTTTCCGGTGATGGGCCTGGGGCCCGGGGCCTGGGGCCCGGGGCCTGGGGCCCGGGGCGGCCCGAGATCCCCGCGTGATCGCCGGTCGCCCGGCGACAGGGGTGAGCAGGGGGTGCACGTGCTGCCGCCCGCTCGGGCTAGACCGGGGAGATCCGCAGCCGGGGCCGCAGCTCGGCCCGGCGGTTCACCCGGAGCTTGCGGTAGACCCGGGTCAGGTGCTGCTCCACCGTGCCGACCGTGACGAGCAGGGTCTCGGCGATCTGGCGGTTGGTGTGGCCGTGGGCGGCGAGCGCGGCCACCCTCCGCTCGGCCTCGGTCAGTTCGCCGGACCGGTCCCGGCGCTGTTCCTGGATGCCCGGTAACCGGGGGGTGCTGCCGTCGGTGGTGTCGGTGCTGGTGCTGGTGCTGGTGGTGTCGGTGGGTGCGGTCCTCGGGGTGCCCAGGCCGTAGCGCCGGGCGAGGCGGTGGGCGGCGCGGGCCGAGGCGAAGGCGTCGTCGTGGGAGCCCAGGGCGTGCTGGGCGTGGCTCAGTTCGGAGAGCGTCAGCATCAGTTCGTACCGGTCGCCGCAGGTTTCGAGGACGGCGGCCGACTCCCTCAGCAGCGCGGGCCGGTCCGGCCGGGCGGCCGTCAGCGCCTGGACGCGCAGGGAGAGACCCCGGGTCCGGGAGGGGCCGGGGCGCAGCAGGGCGAGCTGCTCGCCGATCAGGGTGGCGGCGCGGGGGCGCTCGCCGAGCGCGAGGAGGGCTTCGGCCGCGTCGCCGCGCCAGGGGACGAGGCCGGGGGCGGTGAACCCCCACCCCTCCATCGCCTCCCCGCAGGCGAGGAAGTCGCGCAGGGCGTCGCGGGGGCGGCCGGAGGCGAGCCGCAGCCTGCCCCGGGCCTGGAGATAGTGGACGCCGCAGGGGGTGTCGAAGCCGGCGCGGGGAACCGGGTGGGAGAGGTGGTGGGCGGCCTCGTCGTACCGGCCCGTCGCGGTGGCGGCGAGTACGGCCGCCGAGAGCGGGAGGCCGATGGCGGCGCCCCAGCTCGCCGGGGAGATCCGGGCGAGGGCGGCGCGGGCGTGCGCGCCGGCGGCGGCCGGGTCGCCCAGCCGGAGGGCGGTCACGGCGCGGATGGCGGTGAGGAGGGCGTGGCCGACGGCGTCGTCGCGGGTCGCGGCCTCCGCGAGGAGGGGGTCGCACCAGCGGGCGGCCTCGGCGGGGTGGTCGTCGTAGACGAGGGCGGCGAGGGCGGCGAGGACGTGGGGGTGGGTGGAATCGCCGGGGCGGGTCTGGTGGAGGACTTGGCGGGCGTGGGTGAGGGTGTGGTTGCCCGGGGTGCCGGTGAGGGCCCCGGAGAGCGCGTCCACGGCACCCAGCCACCCGGGGGTCCGCCGGGTGCGGGGTTCTGTGGTGCGGGGTTCTGTGGTGCGGGGTTCTGTGGTGCGGGGTCCGTCCTCGATCTCCCCCAGAGCTGCCTCTGGGAGGTGCCCCCAGGCGGGCTGGGCATTTCCAGCCTCGCCGGCGTTTGAGGCGCGGGGGTTCGGGGGCTGGTCCCCGACCGTGGCCCGCACTGTGCGGGGTCCCGTGGTGCGGGGTCCGTCCTCAATCGCCGGACGGGCTGGGTTGGCTCGGGGTTCGTTCTCAAGTGGCGGACCGGCTGGGGTGTTCGGGTTTGCCGGGGGGTGGGTGCCCGGCTCTCCGGTGGGCTGGGCAGCCTTGGCCTCTGCGGTGATCCGGGCATGCCCGGCGGCTTCCGGGACTTGAGCAGGCCCAGCCGTTTCGAGGGGCTGGGCATATTCAGCCTCGCCGGCGTTTGAGGCGCGGGGGTTCGGGGGCTGGTCCCCGACCGTGGCCCGCACTGTGCGGGGTCCCGTGGTGCGGGGGGGCGGTGGGGGAGGGGCTTGCTCAGGGGGTGGAGGGGGGAGCAGTTCGGGGTAGGCGCAGGCTGCCAGGAGGGTGGCCGCGTGCCAGGGCGGAGGGGCCGGGAGGGCGAGGAGGCGGGAGGCCTCCCGGGTGCGGCCGAACCACAGCAGGGCGCCGAGGAGCCCCGCGGCACCCCGCCCGTCCAGCCCCCCCTCGCGCGCCGCACCGCACAACTCCGGCAGCAGCGGCAGCACCGTCACCGGATCGGTGCGCCACCGCGCCCGCGCGAGCGCCCCCACCACCCGCACCCGCTCCGGCCCCTCGGGGCAGATCCCGTGCGCCGTGCCCAGACACACCAGCGCCAGCTGCCGCTCCCCCTCGGCCCAGGCCCGCCCCGCCGCCTCCTGGAGCACGGCGACCGCCCAGGGCGCCCCCTGCCCCGGGTCCGCCGTCCCGGCTCTGGAGGCCGCGATCAGGTGCTCCGCGACGCTCAGTGCGGCGTGGCCGTGGTCGTGGAGCAGCCGGGCGGTGCGGGTGTGGAGCGCGGCCCGCCCCCGCGCGGGCATGGCGTCGAGCAGGGCGGTGCGCAGCACCGGGTGGCGGAAGCGCCCGGCGTCCAGGAGCCCCGCCGCGTCCATGGTGGCGACGAGATGCGCCACCCGCGCCGTGTCCCGGCCGAGCAGCCGCCCCACCAGCCCCGCCGGGGCCGCGTCGGGCAGGACCGCCAGCGCCCCGGCGACCTCGTGGAGCCCCGGCTCCCCCCGGTGCAGACACTCCGTCCACGCCTGGGTGAAAGCGGGCCCCACGGTCGGGCCGAGCCGTCGGTGATCGGCCAGCAGGGCCCGTACCAGCAGGGGATTCCCCCCGGTGAGGCTGTGGCAGGCGGCGGCGAGACGGAGCCCCTTCGCGGCGCCGAGCCGTTCGGTGAGCAGCTGGGTCTGCCCGGCGCGCGACAGCGGGCCGAGACCGATCCGGACGCAGTGCGGCCGGCTCCGCAACTCGGCGTGCAGCAGCGGATCGTCGGGCCAGCCCCCGTCGCGCTCGGTGAGGACCAGCAGAATCCGGGCGGACCGTAATCGGTGGGCGAGGTGGAGCAGACAGCGCAGGGACGCGGGGTCCGCGTGGTGCGTGTCGTCGACGCCGATGACCAGCGGGGTGCGCGCGGACCCGGCGAGCAGCGCGGCGGAGAACCCGCGCAGGGTGTCGGGGGACGGCTCCCCGGCCCGCGCGGGCGCGAGCGGCCGTCCGGTGTGTCCGGGGAGCGCGCGCAGCAGGGCGTGCGCGACGCTCAGCGGGGTGCGGCGCTCCGCCGCGACCGCCGTGACGCGGAGGAGGAGCGCCCCGGACGCCTCGGCGTCCGCCGAGAGGGAGCGCAGCAGCGCGGTCTTGCCGGAGGCCACCGCTCCGCTGATGAGCGCAACGCCCCCCTGCCCGCCCAGACTTCCGGTGAGGAGCCCGCGCAGCGTCGCCAGCTCCCGTTCCCGCTCGATCAGTTGCATAGACGTATCCCCAACGGATGACGTATTTCCTCTGGTCACGACGTCGACTGGACTTACCGTGACGGCGGTGGAGCCGTGCGTGAGGAGTAGACCATGGGCGCCGTCACAGGAAGGTCACCGCGCCATCCGGGTTCGGTGGGGACCCGGCGTGGCCCCAGTGGGCTGTTCTGGCTGGTGATGCGCTGTGAGGCAGATGTGGAACGGCTGTGGAGGGGCTGTGCGGTGCGCGGTACGGGTGGTCCGCGCGGGCCCTCCGCACCGGCGCGCGCGCCTGTCGCGCGCCCCTCGGGCCGCTCGCCGAGGCTCTGTTCATGCTCGAAACAGGCCACAAACAGACGTTTGTCCTGACGGCCCGTCGGTGCGAGAGTCAGCAGGAGCGGCTCCCTGTCCGGCCCCGCGCCGGCCGTGGCGCCGTCTGCCCGGCGGCTCGGCGGCTCGGCGGGCACGCGCAGGCAGGAGGGCGGCTGCTTGGGGGGGCGGGGGACATGCCTGGCATGAGCGTGGTGGAGCGGACCGAGCAACTCCGGATACTGGAGGAGGCACTCGCCGACGAGCGGCCCCCGGGCCGGGTGGTGCTGGTCGAGGGGGCCGCCGCCACCGGCAAGACCACTCTGCTCGACGCCTTCGGGGCCCGTGTCACCGCGTCCGGCGGGGTCTTCCTCACCGCCTCGGCCTCCCGGGTGGAGCGCGATCTTCCACTCGGCGCGGTCGGCCAGCTCTTCCAGGCACCGGCCCTGACGGCCCGCCGGATCGCGCGGGCCGACCGGCTGCTGCGGGAGGGCGCGCGCGCCGCCGGCACCCACGGCGGCCCGGGTGCCGAACCGGCCACCGCGCACACCACCGTGACCCCGGCCGGAACCGAACCGGGCGCGGCCCTCCAGGTCCCCGCCCGCGTCCTCGGCGCCCTCGGCGAGATCCTGCTCACCGCGGCGGGCGGCGCCCCCCTGGTCATCGGGGTGGACGACATCCACCACGCGGACGCGTCCTCGCTGCATCTGCTGCTCCACCTGGTGCGGCGGCCGGGCGGCGCGCGGGTGCTGCTGGTGCTGACCCAGGCAGTGCGCGCCTCCCGGCCGCACCCCCTGGTCCACGCCGAACTGCTCCGCAGGCCCGGCGCCCGGCGGCTGCGCGTCGGACCGCTGACGGAACAGGGCACGGCCGCCCTGCTGGCCGGGCACTTCGCGCCCCCGGCCGTGGAGCGGCTGGCCGCCGAGTGCCACACGGCCAGCGGAGGCAACCCCCTCCTCGCGCACGCGCTGATCGAGGACACCCTCGGCGCCGGGCCCGCGCCCCGCGCCGTGCCCGTCTTCGGCGAATCCTTCCGGCAGGCCGTCCTCACCTGTCTCTTCCACTCGGAGTCCACCGCGCTCGCGCAGGCCATGGCGGTCCTCGGGGAGGATGTGTCCGACGCGGCGCTGGGCGAACTGGCGCAGTACGACGCCGAGTCGGTGGGCCCGGCCCGGGAGGCGCTGCGGGCCACCGGACTGCTCGGCCCCGGGGGGTTCCGCCACCCGGCCGTCCCGGCCGCCGTCCTCGGCGGGATGCGGCCCGAGGCCCGTACCGCGCTGTACGTCCGGGTGGCGCAGGTGCTGCACGGCCTGGGCGCGCCCGCGCCCGCCGTGGCGCACCGGCTGCTCGCCGCCGACCGGGCGGACGCGCCCTGGGCGGTCGCCGCGCTCCGGGACGCGGCCCGGCAGGCGCGGTCGGGCGGGGACCGGCAGCGGGCGATCCCGCTGCTCCGGCTCGCCCTCCAGGAGTGCGCGGACGAGGAGCAGCGGCCCGCCGTCCTGCTCGACCTCACCGAAGCGGAGTGGCAGCTCGATCCGGCGGTCGCCGCGCGCCGCCTCCCCGAACTGGTGCTCGCCGTACGGGACGGAGCGCTGCCGGCGGCCCGCGCCGCCCTGCCGGTCTCCTGGCTGCTCTGGCTCGGCCGCGTCGACGAGGCGCTCGGTCTGATGGACCGTCCGGCGGGGCGCCCCGGCCCCCCGGCTCCCCTGTGGTGGCTCCCCTTCGGCTACCCGGGCCTCGACCGCGCCCCGGCGGCCCCCGCCGCCTCCGCCCCGTGCGGGGGCTCTCCCTCCGTCCCGTGCGAGGGCGCCCCCGCCGCCCCCTTCCCGTCCGCGCCGCCGCGCTCCCACGAGACCGCCGCCCTGCTGACGTCCTTCCGCGCCCAGGCCCGCGCCGAACCGCCCGGTGCCGAGCCTGCCCGCGCCGAACCGCCCGGTGCCGAACCGGCCGGCCCCGGCCCCGCTCCCGGCCCCGCCGCCGACCCCGGGCAGGACACCCTCGTACGCGCCGAGCGCATTCTGCGGCACCCCGGCCGGGCGCCCGGCTCCATGGCGGCGCTCGCCGCCGTCGCCGCCCTGGTCCACTCCGACGAGCCCGATCGCGCGGAGAGCGCCTGCGAGCGGCTCGGCCCCGCCGCCGCACAGGGCCCCCCGCTGGGCAACGCCCTCTTCCTCGCGCTCCGTGCCGCCGTCCATCTGCGGCGCGGGGAGCTGGAGAGCGCCGAGAAGGCCACCCACGAGGCGCTCACCCTGATTCCGTCCCAGGGGTGGGGTGTCGCCCTCGGCTTTCCGGTCTCCGTGCTGCTCTCCGCGCTCATCGCGCGGGGGCGGCACGACGAGGCGGAACAGTGCCTCGACATTCCGGTTCCGGACGCGATGTTCCACACTCCGGTCTGTCTCCCCTATCTCCAGGCCCGGGGAAACTATTATTTGATGATAGACCGACCGCAGGCCGCACTCGCGGAATTCCAGGCATGCGGCGAACTGATGATCCGCTGGGGATTCGACACCCCCGCATTCGTTCCCTGGCGCAGTGATCTCGCCCGCGCCCATATCGCGCTGGGCGAGCGGGAAGCCGCCGGGCGGCTCGTGTCGGAACAGCTGAAACGCATCCGCCCGGGCCAGTTCAGAACCCGGGGAATATCGCTGCGGGTGCTCGCCGCCGCCTGCGACGCGCCCGCCCGCGCCAAGGCGCTGGGAACGGCGGTGCGGCTGCTGGAGCGGGCGGGCGACCGGCTGGAGCTGGCCCGCGCCCTCGCGGACCTCGGCGACGTCTGCCGCGCCCGGGGCCAGGAGGGCCCGGCCCGGGCCATGGAACAGCGGGCCCGGCAGCTCGCGGCGGAGTGCGGTGTCGAGCCCGCCGAGGAGGCGCGGCCCCTGCTGCTCCCCGCCGAACTGCCCGAACCGCCCGAGCGGGACGGCGGCGAGGGGCCGCTCGCCGGGCTGAGCGTCTCCGAGCGGCGCGTCGCCGGCCTCGCGGCCAGCGGCTACACCAACCGCCAGATCGCCCAGCACCTGCACATCACGATGAGCACGGTGGAACAGCACCTCACCCGCGTCTACCGCAAGCTCCGGGTGCACCGGCGGACCGACCTCCCCGTCCATCTGATGCTCCCGCTCGAAGGCCACCCCGCCTGACGCGGGTTCTCCCGCCGGCCGTCACCCCATTCCGCCCGGGAGTACCCGCCGGGCGCGTCGTCCAACTGCGGAAGAACACCATTTGGACGCGGCATGGGGACGCGGCCCGAATTACCAATGATCAACTCCGCACTCGGACAGCGCGGGCGACTCTTGTCCGCGCGCCGCGCGCCGTGTGACTCTGGGGCCTCGGCAGGGGGGAGCGGGAAAGCGCTCCGCCGTCCCCGAATGCGCCATCCCGGAATGCGCCGTCCCGGAGTGATTGATATCCCGCACGGTCATGCCTTCGCTCAGCACAATCCGGTTCCCCAGGAACAAGGAAAGGATTTGTTGTGGCCAACCCCTTTGACGACGCGGACGGTACCTTTCTGGCGCTCGTCAACGACGAGGGCCAGTTCTCCCTCTGGCCCGCGTTCGCGGACATACCCGGGGGCTGGGCGGTCGCCCACGGCCCCGGCGCCCGCACCGCCTGCCTGGACTTCATCGAGCGGGTCTGGACGGACATGCGCCCGCTGAGCCTGGTCACCGCCATGGGCGGCGCGCCCGCCACCACCGCGCGGGTTCCCGTCTCATGATCGGTGGACCGGGCCCCCTCATCCAGGTGCGGGGCGGATTCGGCCCCGAGTCCCCGGACCGGCAGCAGATCACCCCGGGCACCCTGCGGCGCGTTCTGCCCTATCTCCGGCCCTACCGGGGCACCGTCGCCGCGCTGCTGGTCATCACCGCGCTGGACGCGCTGATGATCGTCACCACCCCGCTGCTGTTCAAGGTCCTCATCGATGACGGCATCCTTCCCCGGGACACCTCCGTGGTGGTCCGGGTCGCCCTCACCGTCGGCGCGCTCGCGGTGCTCCAGGCGGGTGCCGGGCTCCTGGAGAGCCGGCTCTCCGGCCGGATCGGCGAGGGGCTCGTCTACGACCTGCGCACCGCCGTCTTCGACCATGTGCAGCGCCAGCCGCTCGCCTTCTTCACCCGCGCCCGGACGGGTTCCCTGGTCAGCCGGCTCAACACCGACGTGGTCGCCGCCCAGCAGGCGATGACCTCGCTGCTGTCGATGGTGATGTCCAGCACCCTGGTGCTGCTGCTGGTGCTCGGCACGATCTTCTATCTCTCCTGGGCGGTCGGAGTCCTCGCCGTGGTGGTGCTGCCCTTCTTCATCCTTCCCGGGCGGGTCGTCGGCCGCAGACTCCAGCGGCTGCTGCGGGAGTCCATGCAGGTGGACGCCGAGATGGGCACCATGCTCAACGAGCGGTTCAATGTCGCGGGCGCCCTGCTGACCAAGCTCTACGGCCGGCCCGCCGACGAGACCCGGCTCTTCTCGGACCGCGCGGCCCGGGTCCGCGACCTCGGGATCGTCACCGGGGTCCACTCCCGGCTGCTGCTGCTCTCGGTGACCCTGCTCGCCTCGCTCGCCACGGCCGTCACCTATGGGATCGGCGGCTCGCTGGTCATCGACGGCGCCTTCCAGATCGGCACCCTGGTCGCCCTCGCCACCCTGCTCACCCGGCTGTTCGGCCCGATCAACCAGCTCTCCAACGCCCAGGCGCAGGTCATGACGGCGCTCGTCAGCTTCGACCGGCTCTTCGAGGTGCTGGACCTCAAGCCGCTGATCACCGAACGGCCCGGGGCCCGCGCCCTGCCCGCGCCGGCCGCCACCGCGCCGGAGGTCGCGTTCGAGGACGTACGGTTCCGCTACCCGGCGGCCTCCGAGGTCTCCCTCGCCTCGCTGGAGGCGCTCGCGGCCCCCGCGCCCGAACGGCCCGACGACTCCTGGACCCTCGACGGCATCAGCTTCCGCGCCCCGGCCGGGAAGCTCACCGCGCTGGTCGGCCCGTCGGGCGCCGGCAAGACCACCCTCACCCATCTGGTGCCCCGGCTCTACGACCCCCAGCGGGGCACCGTGCGGATCGGCGGCCACGACGTCCGCGATCTCACGCTGGAGTCGCTCCGCGAGACCGTCGGCATGGTCACCCAGGACGCGCACCTCTTCCACGAGACGCTCCGCGCCAACCTGGAGTACGCCCGTCCCGGCGCGAGCGAGCGCGAGCTGATCGAGGCCTGCGACGCCGCCCGGATCTGGCGGCTGATCAGCTCGCTCCCCGACGGGCTCGACACCGTCGTCGGCGATCGCGGCTACCGCTTCTCCGGCGGCGAGAAGCAGCGCATCGCCATCGCGCGGCTGCTGCTCAAGGCCCCGTCGGTGGTGGTCCTGGACGAGGCCACCGCCCATCTCGACTCCGAGTCCGAGGCGGCGGTGCAGCGGGCGCTGCGGACCGCGCTGGCCGGCCGCACCTCGCTGGTGATCGCCCACCGGCTCGCCACCGTCCGCGACGCCGACCAGATCCTGGTGGTCGACGGCGGACGGATCGTGGAGCGCGGTGTCCACGACGAACTGCTCGCGCTGGACGGGGTGTACGCGGAGCTGTACCGGACCCAGCTCACCCGGGGGCCCGGCGCCCCCGGCCCCGTACCCACCGGACCGCACGGCGCCGGCGGACCGCACGGGGGTCCGCACGGGGGTCCGAACGGCGGGCCGGGAGGGGGCCCGCACGGAGGGCCGCTCGGCCCGCCCCCCGGCGGCGGAGGCCGACCCCATCTGCTCCCGCCGCCCGGCGGGGGCGGCGGAAGGCCGCATCTGCTGCCCCCGCCGCCCCGCTGATGCCCACGACAACCGCCCCCTCGGTGGCCCCCCGCTCCGACGCCCTCGCGTCATGCCCGGTGAGAAGGAGAAGACGTTGACCCAGATGCAGGTCGAGGACGTGTGGCCGCTCGCGCCACTCCAGGAAGGACTGCTCTTCCACGCCGCCTACGACGAGGACGCGCCCCGCGACGTCTATGTCGGACAGCGCGTGCTCACCCTCGAAGGACGGGTGGAGCCCGAGCGGCTGCGGGCCGCGTGGCAGGCGCTGCTCGACCGGCACGCCAGCCTGCGGGCCGGTTTCCAGACCCGGGGCTCCGGCGACGCGGTCCAGGTGATCGCCAAGCGGGCCCCGCTGCCCTGGCGGATGGTGGACCTCGCCGGACTGGACGAGGAGGCGGCCCGGGAGGCCGAGGCCCGCGCCGCCGACGCGGACCGGGCGCGGTTCGACCTCGCCGTACCGCCGCTGCTGCGGGTGCTGCTGGTCAGACTCGGCCCGGAGCGCCACCGGCTGGTCGTGACGATCCACCACATCCTCATGGACGGCTGGTCGCTGCCGATCCTCTTCGGGGAGATGTGGGAGGTGTACGGGGCCGGGGGCGACGCCGGGGTGCTGCCGCCGGTGACTCCGTACCGCACCTATCTGGAGTGGCTGGTCCGCCAGGACAAGGACGTCGCCCGCGCCGCGTGGCGGGAGCTGCTCGCGGACGCCCCCGAACCGACGCTGGTCGGCCCCGCCGACCGGGGCGGCCCGCCCGTGATGCTCCAGCATGTCGTCTCCCGGGCCGGATACGGCCTCGCCGAGTCGCTGCGCGGGGTGGCGCAGAGCCACGGGGTGACCCTCAACACCGTCGTGCAGAGTGCCTGGGCCGTGCTGATCGGCCTGCTCTCCGGGCGCGGCGATGTGGTGTTCGGCGCCACCGTGTCCGGCCGGCCGGCCGATCTGCCGGGCGTGGAGCGGATGCTCGGGCTCTTCATCAACACCGTGCCGGTACGGGTCGGTCTGGACCCGGCGCTGCCGTTCAGCGCGGTCCTGGAGCGGCTCCAGGGCCAGCACTCGGCGATGCTGGAGCACCAGCACCTCGGTCTCACCGAGATCCAGCGGGTGGCGGGCCCCGGGGCGACCTTCGACGCGCTGGTCGTCTACCAGAACTATCCGCGCGGGCCGGTCCAGCAGCCGCGCACGGGGCCGCGCGGCCAGACGGGCGAACCCGGTCCGGGCGGCGCGCCGGGCCCCCGGCGCGACGGCCCCCCGCCCGGGCCGCCCCAGGGCCCTCCGCCGGGACCGCCCCAGGGCCGTCCCCCCGGGCCGCCCCCGGGCACGGAAGGGCCGCACGGGGCCCGGCCGCCCGGCGCCGCGGGCCCGCTGCACGGCGGCCCCCCGCCCGGCGCCCGCGGCGGCACTCCCGACGCGGCCCCCGCCGACGGCCAGATCCGGATCACCGGAGCGGGCGGCGAGGAGGCCGCCCACTACCCCCTCACCCTGGTCGTCACCCCGGCCGACGCGATGGAACTCCGCCTGGACTACCGCCCCGACGTCTTCGACGAGGGCACCGTCCAGTCCCTGATGGCCCGGCTGGTCCGGCTGCTGACCCAGATAGCCGACGACCCGTCCACCCTCGTCGGCCGGGCCGAACTCCTCGACGAGCAGGAGCGCCACCGGGTCCTGGAGGGCTGGAACGACACCGCCCGCCCGCTGCCCGGCGGCTGCGTCGCCACCGCCTTCGAGCGCCGGGCCGCCGCGGCCCCGGACGCGCCCGCCGTGACCGACGGCGCCGAGACCCTGACGTACGCGCAGCTCAACGCACGCGCCAACCGGCTCGCGCACCGGCTGATCGCCGCCGGGGTCGGCCCGGAGAGCCGGGTCGGCGTGGTGCTGGAGCGTTCCGCCGCGCTGGTCACCGCGCTGCTCGCGGTGGTCAAGGCGGGGGGCGCCTATGTGCCGCTGCACGGCCGCTCCGCCGAAGCGGAGGTCTCCCTCGTCCTGCTCGACCGGGGGACCGCCGGCCGGCTCGGCGGCGAGAACCCGTTCAGCGCCGCCCTCTTCCCGGTGGCCTTCGAGACCCTGGCGGAGGGCCCGGGCGCGGAGAACCCGGGCGTACCGCTGACCGCCGACCATCTGGCGTACGTCCTCTACACCTCCGGCTCCACCGGCGAACCCAAGGGCGTCGGCGCCACCCACGGCAATGTGCTGAGCTTCTGCCTGGACGGGAGCTGGCGCGACGAGACCGTGGAGCGCGTCCTCGTCCAGGCCAACCACGCCTTCGACGCGTCGACCTACGAACTGTGGGTGCCGCTGCTGCGGGGCGGGGAGCTGGTCGTCGTACCGCCGGGGGAGGTCGACGCCGTGGCGCGCGGGCGGCTCATCGCGGACCGGCGGGTCACCAACGTCCATGCGACGGCCGGGCTCTTCGGGGTGCTCGCCGAGCAGCACCCGGAGATCTTCACCGGGGTGCGCGAGGTGTCCACCGGTGGTGACGTGGTCTCCGCGAACGCCATCCGCGTCCTGCTGGAGACCCACCCCGGCCTGGTGGTCCGCTCCACCTACGGGCCCACCGAGACCACCGCGTTCACCACCCAGATCGCCTTCACCGCCGGCCGCGAGGTGCCCGATCTGGTGCCCATCGGCCACCCCATGGACAACTCCTCGGCCTATGTCCTGGACGACGCCTTCCGCCCGGTGCCGCCGGGGGTGACGGGCGAGCTGTACATCGCCGGGTCCGGGGTGGCGCGCGGCTATGTCGGACAGGCGGCGCTCACCGCCGAGCGCTTTGTGGCCTGCCCCTTCCCGGCGCCCGCGGGCGGCGGTCCGGCGGGCCCGGCCGGGCGGCGGATGTACCGCACCGGGGACCTGGCGCGGTGGAGCCCGGACGGGGAACTCCTCTTCGCCGGGCGCGCCGACGGGCAGGTGAAGATACGCGGCTACCGCGTCGAGCCCGGCGAGATCGAGGCGGTGCTCGCCGCGCACCCCGCCGTCCGGCAGGCCGTGGTGATCGCCCGCGAGGACCAGCCGGGGGTCAAACGGCTGGTGGCGTATGTCGTCCCGGAGGACGCGGGGACGGTCGACCAGGAGGCGCTGCGCGCGCATGTCGCCGACCGGCTCCCCGACTACATGGTCCCGGTCGCGGTGATCGCCCTGGACGGGCTGCCGGTGACGGTCAACGGCAAGCTGCACCGGGAGGCGCTGCCCGCGCCGGACTTCGCCGGGCGGGTCACCGGACGGGCCGCCGCGACCCCGGTGGAGGAGCTGCTCTGCGGGCTCTTCGCGGAGGTGCTCAACCTGGAGAAGGTGGGCGCCGAGGACTCCTTCTTCGGCCTCGGCGGCGACTCGATCATGTCGATGCTGGTGGTGTCGCGGGCCCGCAGGGCCGGAGTGGTGATCACCCCGCGCCAGGTGTTCGAGCTGAAGACCCCGGCGGAGCTGGCGCGGGTCGCCGGGACCGTGGAGAACGGGGAGGGCGCGGACGCCGTCGACGACGTGGCGACCGGCGATGTGCCGCTGACGCCGGTGATGCGGGAGCTGGCCGGGCAGTCCGGTTCGGTGGCCCGCTCCGGTACGCAGTCGATGCTGCTGGCGGTTCCGGCGGAGCTGGAGGAGGCGCGGCTCACGGCGGCCCTGGCGGCCGTGCTGGACCACCACGATCTGCTCCGTGCCGAGCTGGTCGCCGCCGACGAGCCCGGCGGAGCGGAGCGGCTGCTGGTCCCGGAGGCGGGCGAGCGCGCGCCGGCGGCGGATCTGGTGCGCCGGGTGGACGCGGCGGGGCTGACCGACGAGGAGCTGTCCGCCCTGGTCAACGCGGAGGCCCGGGAGACCGCCCGGCGGATCGACCCGTACGCGGGGCAGATGGTGCGGGCCGTCTGGTTCGACCTCGGGCCGGGGGTGCCGGGCCGTCTTCTGGTGGCCGCGCACCACATCGTCGTGGACGGGGTGTCCTGGCGGATTCTCGTGCCCGATCTGGCGCTGGCGTACCGCACGCTGGAGACGGGCGCGGAGGTCGCGCTCGAACCGGTGGGGACCTCCTTCCGCCGCTGGGCGGGGGAGCTGGCCGAGCAGGCCCGGAGCCAGCAGCGGGTGAGCGAGCTGCCGCGGTGGACGGAGATGCTCGCCGGGTCCGAACTGATCCTGGGCGAACGGCCGCTCGACCCGGCCGAGGACAAGCTGGCGCACGGCTTCGACCGGGTGCCGCTGACCCTGCCGGCCGAGGTGACCACCGCGCTGCTCACCAGCGTCCCCGCGGCCTTCCACGCCGGGGTCGACGATGTGCTGCTCGCGGCGCTGGTCGCCGCCGTCGGGGAGTGGCGGCGCTCCCGGGGCGAGGGGTTCGACGGGGGGATGCTGGTCGCGCTGGAGGGGCACGGCCGGGAGCCGCTGACCGGGGAGATGGATCTGACCCGCACGGTCGGCTGGTTCACCGGGGTCCACCCGGTCCGGCTCGACCCCGGGGTGCTGGACTTCGCCGAGGTCCGCTCCGGCGGCGCGGCGGCGGGCCGGCTGGTCAAGCGCGTCAAGGAGCAGTTGCGGTCCGTCCCCGGCGACGGACTGGGGTACGGGATGCTCCGCCATCTCAACCCGGCGACGGCCCCCACCCTGGCGGCCCTGCCCACCCCGCAGGTCGCGTTCAACTACATGGGCCGTTTCGCCTCGGCCGCCGACGGCGACACCCGGGGCGTCCGCCCCGACTGGCGCCCGGCGGGCGAGCGGGCGATGGGCGGCACCATCGACCCGGAGATGGCCGCCCGCCACCCGCTGGAGGCCGGGGGCTCGGTCCGTGACCTCCCGGGCGGCCCGGAGCTGACAGTCCTTCTGGAGAGCCCGGTGGGTCTGCTGGGCACCCCGCTCCTCGAAGAGCTGCTGGGAGCCTGGGCGGCGATGCTCCGGGGTCTGGTCGCCCATGTCACCGAGGGCGCGAGCGGCGGCCACACGCCGTCCGACTTCTCGCTGATCTCCCTGGCCCAGGACGACATCGAGGAGTTCGAGGCGACCTTCGCCGTCCGCGCCTCCGGGGAGGCGGCCACGAGGTCCTGACCACCCGGCCACCCGGCCACCCGGCCATCCGGCCATCCGGCCACCGGCACCACGGCTCCCGGGGCGCGCGCCGCCCCGGGAGCCTCCCGTGTCCGGCCTGATCCGAGAGAAACCCCCTAGCGGGGGACGGCCCCGGCGGTGGCGGTCTCCTCGGGAGCCGGTTCCG
Source organism: Streptomyces sp. NPDC001889 (assembly GCF_053594535.1). Lineage (NCBI taxonomy): Bacteria > Bacillati > Actinomycetota > Actinomycetes > Kitasatosporales > Streptomycetaceae > Streptomyces > Streptomyces sp. NPDC001889. The sequence goes on along the minus strand of NZ_JBSFER010000012.1, from coordinate 71,671 downwards.
GGAGGCGGGGGAAGGAGACATCGACGCGGAGCCCGCCGGAGGGGTGGGCGGTGGCGGTCAGGGGGGCGTCGTGGGCCTGGGCGATGGCGCGGACGATGGAGAGGCCCAGGCCGTGGTGGCCGTCGCGGCCGGCGGTGCGGTCCAGCCGGTGGAAGGGTTCGAAGAGGCGGTCGAGCTGGTCGGCGGGGATCGGACGGCCGGTGTTGGTGACCGAGACGACCGCGCGGCCCGCGCGGGTGCCGCAGTGGATCTCGACGCTGCCGCCGGGGATGTTGTAGTCGGTGGCGTTGTCGAGGAGGTTGGCGATGAGCCGCTCCACCAGCGCCGGGTCGCCGTGGCTGTGCGCGGCGGTGATCCGGGTGCCGACGCGCAGCCCGCGCCGGTCGAGTTCGGGGCGGGCGGCGGCGACGACCTGCTCGGTGAGCCGGGCCAGGTCCAGGGGGGCGCGTCGGTCCAGGCCGCGTTCGCCGGTGGTGAGGGTCAGCAGCGAGTCCAGCAGCCGGCCCTGCTGCTGACAGATCTCCAGCACCCGCCCGAAGGTGGCGCGCAGCTCCCCGGGGCCCGCGTCCTCGTCGATGAGCATCTCCTCGATCAGGGCGTGTTCGAGGGTGAGGGGGGTGCGCAGTTCGTGCGCCGCGTTGGCGACGAAGCGTTTATGGGTGCCGAGTGCCGTCTCCAGCCGCTCCAGCAGCCCGTCGACGGTGTCCGAGAGGTCCTTCATCTCGTCGCGCGGCCCCTCGGCGGCGAGCCGTTCGTGGAGATTGCGCGCGGTGATCGACTGGAGGGCGGAGTTCATGGTGGAGAGCGGGCGCAGCACCCGCCGGGCCACCAGCCAGCCCAGGGCCAGCGAGATCAGGATCATGATGGCGAGCGCGATCCCCGACTGCACCAGCAGGTTCTGGAGCATCGACTCGTGCTGCCGCTCCGCCTGCCGCCGCATGTCCTTGCCGAGGTCGAGCAGCGGCCCGTTCCCCGGTCCCTCGGTGGGCCCCTGGCCGGACCCCGGGGTGGGAGGGCCCGGGGCGCGCCGCACCTTGGTGACGACATTCCGGGGACGGGTGCTCACCAGCAGATAGACGATGGCCAGCAGCACCGTGCCGGAGACGGTGAACAGCGTTCCGTAGAGCAGGGTGAGCCGGGTGCGGACCCGGCTCGGCCGTAACCGGGCGGGCGGGCGCGGCAGCCGGGGGAGGCGCGGGACGCGGGAGGCGCGGGGGGCTGCGCGGAGGGTACGGGGCATGGGTGCGGCCTCTCGGCCGGCTCGCGCACGGGCGCGGGCCGGCGGGACGACGGGCTGGGGCGGGGGCCGGTGCTGGTCAGGGGCCGGTGGCGGGCGCGGCAGGGCGCGGGCCGTGGGTCAGATGCGGTAGCCGCCGCGCGGGACCGTGTCGATCAGCGCCGGGCTGCCGATCTTGGACCGCAGCCGGCTCACCGTCGCCTTCACCGTGGTGGTGAACGGGTCGGCGGCCTCGTCCCAGACCCGTTCCAGCAGCTCCTCCGCCGAGACCACCCGGCCCTGCGCCGCGAGCAGATACTCCAGCACCGCCAGCTCCTTGGGGCTGAGCGCCAGCTCGCGCCCGCCCCGGGTGGCGACCCGCCGCGCCGGGTCCAGGCTCAGATCGCCGTGGACCAGGATCGGCGGCACCGCCGGCTGCGACCGCCGTCCGATCGCCCGGATGCGGGCGATCAGCTCCTGGTACGCGAACGGCTTCGGCAGATAGTCGTCGGCGCCCAGACTCAGCCCCTCCACCCGGTCCGCGATGGTGCCGGACGCCGTGAGCATCAGCACCCGCGAGGTCGCCCCCGCCACCAGCGTCCGGCAGACCTCGTCGCCGTGGACCCCGGGGATGTCCCGGTCCAGCACCACCACGTCGTAGTCGACCACCGAGGCGCGCTCCAGCGCCTCCGCGCCGTCGTGGACGACATCGACCGCCATCCCCTCGCGCCGCAGCACCCGCGCCACGGACGCGGCCAGTTCGGCCTGATCCTCCACCACCAGAACTCTCATCGCCCGCCCTCCGCCGAACGCACCTTCCGGTCCCCGGACGGTGCCCACCAGCCTGCCCGCCCCCCGGTCGCACACCGGTCACAGCGCGCCGGCCCGCCTCAACGTACCCGGCGCCGGCCCGTCACCGTCAGGTCCCGGTGCGAACCGCGCTGTGACCGGACGACTCGTAGAACGGAGTCGTCACACCGCAACGCATCGGCGTCACCAGCGGGCCCACCGCCCACACGGACGGCCCGAGGACACGGAGGGACCAGCACATGAGCAGGACACACGCACCCGGCGGCCGACGCGCCGCCGCCAGGGCCGCGATGGCCTTCGCGGCCATCACCGTGCTCAGCCTCACCGCCGTCGCCTGCGGGGAGTCCGACGACGGGGGCTCCGGCGACGACGGCGGCAACTCCGCCCCGAAGGGGGAGGGGACCGGCACCGCCGACCGCACGGCGGCCCTGGTGGCGTACTCGCAGTGCATGCGGGAGAACGGCGTCGCCTCCTTCCCCGACCCCGTCGACGGCCGGCTCCGGCTCCAGGTGCAGCGCGGCGGGCCGCTCGACCCGGAGAACGCCACCTACAAGTCGGCCCAGCAGGCCTGCAAGGACAAGGAGCCCCCGGGCCTCGCGAGCGGCTCCGGCGCGGGCAGCGACCAGGAGAAGCAGCTGCTGAAGTTCGTCTCCTGCATGCGGGAGAACGGCGTACCGGCCTTCCCCGACCCGGTCGAGGGGCGCCTCCAGCTCAACCGCGGCCCGGAACTCGACCCCGAGTCCCAGGTCTTCAAGAAGGCCGAGGAGACCTGCCGCAAGCACATGCCGGGCGGCGTCGCCCCCGGTCCCGGACCCAACTGAGACCGGCGGTGGCAGTGATGAGCGACGAGGCACCCGAGACGGCGCCGAGGGCCGGGGCGGCGACCGGCCCGGTGACGGGGCCGGAGCCGGAGACGCAGCCGGGGAAGGAAGCGGAGGCCCAGGCGCCGGCCGGGACGGTCGCGCCGGGCGCGCCCGCCGGGAAGCCCGAGCCGCGCCGGCACCGCCGCCGGCGCAGAGGACCCCTGCTCGTCGCCGCCGCCGTGGTCCTGGTGGCCGCGGCGGGCGGGGCGGTCGCCGTCACCGACCCGTTCGGCGGCGACCCGGTGGCGGCGCCGGACCAGGAGCGCGGCGGCGCGGTCGCGACCGTACGGGAGGGTCCGCTCTCCGCGCAGGTCAGCCAGGTCGGCACCCTCTCGTACGCCGCCCGCCCCGACGGCGGCGCGCACACCGCCGTCAACCAGTCCCGGGGCATCTACACCTCCCTCCCGGCCGTCGGCGATGTCATCAAGTGCGGCGAGACCCTCTACGGCGTGGCCGACCGGCCCGTCCCCCTGCTCTGCGGCTCGCGGCCCTTCTACCGCGATCTCGCGTACGGCGACGAGGGCCGGGACGTCAAGGCGCTCAACCGGAATCTGCTGGCCCTCGGCCACGCCGGCTCCGGTGAGATCGACGAGGACTCCGACGAGTTCGGCGCCGAGACCCGGGAGGCGCTGATCAACCTCCAGGACGAGATCGGCGCCGAGGAGACCGGGCGGCTGAAGCTCGGCGACGCGGTGCTGCTCCCCGGCCCCCTGCGGGTCACCAGGACGGTCGCCCAGCTCGGCACCCGGGCCGTGCCCGGCTCCCCGGTCGTGGAGGCCGGCACCACCAGCCGCCAGGTGCGGGTGGAGCTGAACGCCTCCCAGCAGACCGGGGTGAAGACCGGCGACCGGGTGCGGGTCACCCTCCCCGACAACCGCACCACCCCCGGCCGGGTCAGCCGGATCGGCACCATCGCCACCTCCTCGTCCGGCGACGGCGACGGCGGCGACCGCGAGGAGGCCTCCGCCTCCGGCGCGTCCACCGCCGCGCTCCCCGTCTACATCACCCTGGAGCGCCCCAAGGACGCGGGCAGCCTCGACCAGGCCCCCGTCCAGGTCCAGATCACCACCGCCGGGGTGAAGAAGGCCCTGACCGTCCCGGTGACCGCGCTCGTCGGTCTCGCCGGGGGGCGGTACGCGGTGGAGCGGGTCACCGCGGCGGGCGGGCGGGAGACCGTGCCCGTCACCCTCGGGCTCTTCGACAGCGCCGGGGGGCAGGTCCAGGTGACCGGCGCGCTCGCGGCCGGCGACCGGGTGGCGGTGCCCTCGACATGACCACCCTTCCCTCGCCCCGGACGGTCCCGGGCGCCGTGTCCGCGGCGCCCGCGGCGCCTTCCGCGTCCGTCGCACCCGCCGTCCTGGAGCTGACGGCGGTCACCAAGACCTACGGCGAACAGCCGCCGGTCGCCGCGCTCCGGGGGGTCTCCTTCACCGTCCGCCGGGGTGAACTGGTCGCGATCGTCGGCCCCTCCGGCTCCGGCAAGACCACCCTCCTCCAGGTGATGGGCACCCTGGAGCGGCCCACCGAAGGGGTCGTACGGATCAACGGCATCGACATCGCGACACTGGACGACCGGCGGCTGGCCGCCCTGCGCGCCCGCAGTATCGGCTTCGTCTTCCAGCAGTTCTTCCTCGCCGAGTACGCCACGGCGCTGGAGAACGTCGCGGACGGGCTGCTGTACGCGGGCACCGGGGTCCACGAGCGGCGCCGGCGGGCGTCGGACGCCCTCGCCCAGGTCGGGCTGGGGCACCGGGAGGGCTTCAGGCCGGGGAAGATGTCCGGCGGCGAGCGCCAGCGGGTGGCCATCGCCCGGGCGCTGGTGGGGCGGCCCGCCATCGTGCTCGCCGATGAGCCCACCGGAAATCTCGACAGCACCACCGGCGCCGCCATCGTGGCACTGCTCCACCAGCTCAACGCGGAGGGCGCGACGATCGTCGTCATCACCCACGACGCGCAACTCGCCGCCCGGCTCCCGCGCCAGGTGCACGTACTGGACGGGCGGATCGTCTCGGACAGCACGGGCGGCGGGAACAGCACGGGCGGCGCGGGCGGCGGGAACAGCACGGGCGGCGCGGGCGCGGGGGAGGAGAGCGGATGAACGCCGAGGACCTCACCGCCCCCGCCCGGCTGCGCCTCGGCGACCAGGCCCGGCTGGCCAGTATCGGCATCCGCTCCCGTCCGCTGCGCGCCGCGCTCTCCGCGCTCGGGATCGCCATCGGGGTGGCCGCGATCGTCGCCGTCCTCGGGCTGTCCTCGTCCTCCCAGGCCGGGCTGCTCGCGGAGATCGACCGGCTCGGCACCAATCTGCTCAAGGTCACCAACGGGCAGACCCTCAGCGGCAAGGAGGCACAGCTCCCGCTGGAGGCCCCCGCCCGGCTCTCGATGCTGGACCCGGTCGAGGAGATCGCCCATGTGGGGACGGTCGCCGACGCGAAGGCGTACCGCAGCCCGCTGGTCCCCTCCACCAACACCAACGCCCTCCAGGTCAGGGCGGCGAGCCTCAATCTGCTCCCGGTGATCGCCACCGGGGTCGCCCACGGGCGCTGGCTGAACGAGGCGACCGCCACCAAGCCGGTGACCGTGCTCGGCGCGACCGCCGCCGAGCGGATGGGGATCACCCGGGTCTATCCGGGGCAGCGGGTCTGGCTGGGCGGCCAGTGGTTCTATGTCGTGGGCATCCTGGAGCCGGCCGCGCTCACCGGCGAGATCGACACCAGCGCGCTGATCGGCTATCCGGCGGCGCGTGACTATCTCAACCATGTCAGCGTCGTGGCGGGGAAGCCCGTCGGCGGCCCGCCGAGCACGGTGTACGTCAGGTCCGCCACCGATCAGGTGGGCGCGGTGCAGTCGGTGCTCGCGCAGACCGCGAACCCGCAGGCGGCGGGGGAGGTCGACGTCAGCCAGCCGTCCGACGCGCTCACCGCGCGCGCGGCGGCGGAGGGCGCCTTCAACAGCCTCTTCCTCGGCCTCGGGGCGGTGGCGCTGATCGTCGGCGCGGTCGGTGTCGCCAACATCATGATCATTTCGGTTCTGGAGCGGCGGTCCGAGATCGGGCTGCGGCGGGCGCTGGGGGCGACCAGGAGCCAGGTGCGCGGCCAGTTCCTCGCCGAGGCGGTCATGCTGGCGCTGATCGGGGGCGCGGTCGGGGTCGGGGCGGGGGTGGCGTCGACCGCCATCTACGCCAGTACCCAGGACTGGGCCGTGGTGATCCCGGTCGAGTCCTGGGTCGGCGGGATCGTCTCCGCCCTGCTGATCGGTGCGCTCGCGGGGCTGCTGCCCGCGATCCGGGCGGCGCGACTCTCCCCGACGGAGGCGCTGCGCACCGTGTGAGACCGCCCGCGCGGACACCGTTTTTTGGGGGGTGTCCGTGAGGGCAACGAGGGGGGTACGGGCCACCGGTGGGGTGTGGTCCGTACCCCCTTGCGGTTGTTCCCGGCGGGGTCCGGGGAGGGCCCTAGGGGATGCGGGGTCCCGGAATAGGGGACTTCTATGGGTACGCACGGGAACACGCGTTGTTATAGTCGGATTTGAGCTGAGCAGTGAGGGGGTCGGGGGACCCGTCCTCACGCCGGCAGGGGGGTGAAGCGGGGGCCTCCACCTGGGAAAGCGTGCGACGGGGAGGGTGCGCGACGGGGGGAAGTTTCTCGCCACCACGTCTTCTTCAGCAGACCACGATCACTCCGGCGGAGCCCGGTCCCGACACCACGCGCGCCGCCCGGCGCCGGCGTGGGGTCTCTCGGTGGACGGGCACGGGGTGGTCGCTCCCGGGTGGGATCACATCGTGAGGAGTCTCAGTGGAGTCGGGGACCAAGCACGTACAGCAGCACGTACAGCAGGCGCAGCACACACAGCAGCAGCACGCGCAGCACGTACAGCTCGCGCAGTTCGTCCAGCCCGTTCAGGAACCGGTTGTCCAGGTCGACGTCGACGCGCTGCACTCCGCGGACTCGCCGCGGATTCTCGGTGAGAGCACGGACCATGTGGAGGCGCTCGCGACGGCGCACGCGGAGCTGCCGCCGATCATCGTGCACCGGCCCACGAACCGGGTCATCGACGGGATGCACCGGCTCAAGGCGGCGCGGCTGCGGCGGCAGGGCACGATCGGCGTGCGGTTCTTCGACGGCGACGCCGCCGACGCCTTCGTGGTCGCCGTCAGCATGAACATCGCCCACGGTCTGCCGCTCTCACTGGCGGACCGCAAACAGGCCGCCGAACGCATCATGACCTCGCATCCGCAGTGGTCGGACCGGATGGTGGCGGCGGTGACGGGGATCGCCGCGCGCACGGTCGCCGGGATGCGGAAACGGGTGCCGGGGGTGGCGTCCGCCGACAGCGCCCGGATCGGGCAGGACGGGAGGGTGCGGCCGGTCAACCGGGCGGTGGGGCGGAGGCTGGCGAGTGCGCTGATGACCGAGAACCCGGGGCTCTCGCTGCGGCAGATCGCGCAGGCGGCGGGGATCTCGCCGGAGACGGCGCGCGATGTGCGGAACCGGCTCAGCCGGGGGGAGGACCCGGTGCCGGGGGAGCGGGGGGCGGGCGGCTGCGGGGGCCGCCCGGCCCGTGCCGCCGCTCCGGCCGCGCCTCCGGAGCCGCCTCCGGTCGACCGCGCGATGATCAAGGACCGCGCCCTCCTGGTGGCCCGGCTGCGCGCGGACCCCTCCCTCCGCTTCAGCGAGAGCGGGCGCACGCTGCTGCGCCTGCTGAACATGCACACGCTGGAGGCGGCGGGGTGGGATCACTTGGTGGATCATGTGCCGCCGCACTGGGGTGGGGTGGTGGCGCAGTTGGCGCGGGATCACGCCAAGATCTGGGCGGAGTTCGCGGCGAAGGTTGAACGCCAGGTGACCCCTTCCCCCTGACCCCGGACCCGGCCCGCGGGGTGCGGGTCTCCTGTGGTGCGGGGTCCGTCCTCAAACTCCCCCAGAGCTGCCTCTGGGAGGTGCCCCCAGACGGGCTGGGCGTATTCAGCCTCGCCGGCGTTTGAGGCGCGGGGGTTCGGGGGCTGGCCCCCGACCGTGGCCCGCAGGGTGCGGGGTCCTGTGGTGCGGGGTCCGTCCTCAAACTCCCCCAGAGCTGCCTCTGGGAGGTGTTCCCGGATGGGCTGGGCGTATTCAGCCTCGCCGGCGTTTGAGGCGCGGGGGTTCGGGGGCTGGCCCCCGACCGTGGCCCGCAGGGTGCGGGGTCCTGTGGCGCAGGGTCCGTCCTCAAACGCCGGACGGGCTGAATTTGCTCGGGTCTCCTGTGGCGCAGGGTCCGTCCTCAAACTCCCCCAGAGCTGCTTCTGGGAGGTGCCCCCAGACGGGCTGGGGTTGCTCGGGCTGCCCGTCGTGCGGGGGCGGTGGGGGCTAGGCGGCTGAGGGGAGGGACGGGGGGTGGGGGGCGTGCCAGATGGCCGCCAGGTCACGACGGGCCCGCGCCACCCGCGACCGTATCGTCCCCACCGGACACCCCACCACCTCCGCCGCCTCCGCATACGACAACCCCACCACACACGTCAGCACAAACGCCCTCCCCCGCCCCGGCTCCAGCCCCCGCACCGCGTCCCCCAGCGCCACCGCCTCCTCCAGCCCGGGCAGATGGCGCGGCTGCGCCCGGTCCGCCGCGCTCAGCCAGTCGGCGGTGTCGGCGACACGGGGCCGTACCGCCGCCCTCCGGTAGCGGTCCACCACCACCCGGCGGGCGATCGCCAGCAGCCACGACCGGGCGCAGGAGCGCCCGGCGAACCGTCTCAGACTCGGCAGGGCGCGCAGATAGGTCTCCTGGGTCAGATCCTCGGCCCCGCGCACATCGGCGGTGAGGTGCGCGACGAACCGCCGCACGTCCTCGTACGTGGCCCCCACGAACAGCTCGGCGGCCCGCTGATCGCCGAGCCCGGCCGCCAGCGCCCAGCCGGTGATCTCCGCGTCGCGGTCGCGCTCGGTCTCGACAACATGGGAAGAAAGCATCACAAAACGTCCTTCATGTCCGGGCAGAGCCCGTCAGGGATTCCCGTGGGGAATGGATGAGGTGACGAGGTGACGAATCAGAAGGAGAGCGCGGGCGGCCCGCGCCGGGGGAGCGCGCGCAGGGACACCAGGGACGCGGGCGCCCGGACCGGCGCCCCGTGGCCGGGCGGTACCCGGAGCGGGACCGGCGGGAGGCACACCCCGCACAGCACCGTGCGGACGAAGCGCAGCCGCCCCCCGGCGAACAGCCGGAGCGCGCGCGACAGTTGCACGAGCGCCCGCTCCCCGCGCCAGAGCCACCACCCGCACACCGCCCCGGCGAGCAGATGGGCCATCCCCATCGCACCGGTCAGCGGGGTGAGCGCGGACGGATCGAGCACACCGCCGGACGGCGCCCGCGCCATCCCCGTGTGCCCGGGCGGATGGAGCCCGCCGCCCCCGGCCGGCGGATGGGCCACCAGCCCGAAGAGCATGTGCAGCGCCAGTTGCCCGGCGGCGCTCGCCGCGACGACGCACCGCGCGGAGCGTTCCGTACGGGTGAGCCGCCAGGCCGCCGCGCATACCGGCGGGATCACCACGAGATATCCCCAGAGGGAGGGTGACGCACCGTCGGAGGAGAGCGCATGGCCGAGCCCGGACACCACGACGCACACAGCGGCGAGCACCGCGGTGTGGGCGAGGCGGAGTGCGGGTCCGGCTCCCATGGGAGTCATGGTGCCAGTGGGACCTGGGGTCCGGGGAAGACCCGCTGATGCCGACACATCGCCCGATCACGCCCTTTGCCCGGACACCCGGACACAGTGATGCACGTCACTGAGGAGTGCCGGGAACTTTCCGGCCACCGTGTCCGACACCTCCACCGACACGCCCCGCACGCGCCCCGGGCCCGCGCGGGTCTCAGCGAGGAGCGGAGCCGAGCCGATGCAGCCGAACACGGAGCGAGCGACTCCGGAGCCGGAGTCCCCCGACGGCGCCGCCGGGCAGCACCCCGGGCCGACGGCGGCGGGCACGGGCACGGGCGCGGAGGGCATGGGATCGGGATCGGGAGCCGAGGGCACGGGAGCGGGATCGGGAGCCGAGGGCGGACAGGGCCTGGTCTCCATCCCCCGCGCGCGGGAGCGCTCCCAGCCCCGGATCACCCTCCGCTCGGACCTGCGCAACAGCGTCCTGGACGGCACGGTCGCCCTCGCCATCACCGCCGTCATCTTCGTGATCCTCTATCTCCGCATCCGCGCGAAGACCTCCTCCACGGTCACGGTCATGCCCTTCATGGCCGACACCGGCGCGTTCTGGGTCTACTTCGTCAGCCAGGCCTTCGGCTGGTCGGCGCTGCTGTGGGCCTGGGGCACGGTCATCCTCGGGCTGCTGCTCTCCGGCCCCCGCCCGTCCTGGCTGCCGATGTCGGTCCCCCGGCTGGAGCGCCTGCACCGCACCACCAGCATCAACACCATCGCCCTGATCTTCGCGCACGCCCTGGCCTTCGCCGCCGAGCTGATCCGCCACGACACCGACACCTGGTACGGCAGCACCTGGACGGCCTTCGTCGAGTCCTTCGTGCCCGGCGGCTACGAGTCCGGCACCGGCCGAATCGCCATCCCCATCGGCCAGGCCGCCCTCTATCTCGCGATCCCGCTCGGTCTGCTCTTCTACATACGCCACCGCATCGGCCCCAGGACCTGGCGGGTGATGCACCGCTTCGTCCTCGTGGTCTATGTGCTGAGCGTGTGGCACACCCTGCTGTACGGGACCAACGTCTGGTACGACGGCTGGTTCCGCACCTCCATCTGGCTGCTGCAACTCCCCATCGCCGCCCTCTTCCTGGTGCGGCTGCTCCGTCCGGCGCGCCGCTCCCAGCGGCTGGCCGCGCCCGGCGCGCGCTCGGGTTCGGCGGCCGGCTGGGGCCTGCGGCTCACCGGCCGGGTACTGGCCGCCGCGGCCATCGCGGTGCTGCTCGCGGTGGTGATCTCGGGCCGTGACGGCGGCCGTACGGAACCCCCCGCCGACACCTCCTCCACCCACAACCACGACTGACCCGGCGGCCCCCGCCCAGGCGTTCGCGAGACACCCTCCGCCCCCGTTCGGCAAGCCGCCGCGCGGGGGCTTTCGCCTGTGCGGAAGGGAATTTCGGGGGCCGCTCCCGGCGGCTCATCACGCCGTGAAAACTGCGTTGCGGGTACCCCCACCCCCTGTCAGGATCGGGGCATGACCACAGGAAAGGCGGACACCGCCACCACCCGGTGAGTGCCGTGACGCATCAGCGTCCGGGCGCTCGGCCCCGACGCAGTTTCCGAGTTCTCGCAGTACGCATCCGTGGGTATCGCACGCGTTGACGCGCGTCGTTACGTCCACGGAGCGGACCCCTCTCCTCCTCCCCGAACGCCTGCCGCCGGCGTGCGCCTCCGCGCGCCGGCCGGCCGGCCGAGCGCGGGGGAAGGGGCCGCGCGGGAGCCCGACCGACGTTCCACCCGGCACACGCGAGTGGAACCGCCGCCGCCGGCCCCACCGGACCATGGCCGCCGACGGAAGACCTCGCCGCGTACCTCCCTCTCAAGGTGATGAAGATGACCACGACCCTGCCCCGAGCCGTACCGACCACCCCGCCCGGCCCCGATATGCCCTGTTCGCAGGGCGAGCCGGGGCTCGGCGACACGGCACCGGCGAACGGTCCGCGCGGCATGCGTGGCATGCGTGGGCGCGACCGCCGACGGCTCGGCTGAGGCCGGGCGGGAGCGGGTGATGACGATGACGACACACGTGAGGATGAGGACGATGGCGGCTGTACCGCGACTGACGATGACCGTGACCCCGTTCAACGGCGCCTCCGAGGACGACGAGAGCTGGGACCCCGGCTGATCCGGGGGCCCCGGGGGCCCGGACGGCGAACCGCCCGGCGCGGAGACCTCCCCGAGGAGAGGCCCGTGCCGGGCGGTTCGCCGTGCTCCGGTGGGCTGCCGCGTCACCGCGTCACCGCGTCATGCGTCACTTGGTGAGCGCGGTCTGCATCTCCTGGAGGATCTTGCCGGCGGCGGTGTAGCCGATGCCCTGAATCCACAGCTCGTCCTCGACCGGGAAGACGTTGCCCTTCTTCACCGCGCCGAGGTTCTTCCACAGCGGACCGCCGAGGACCTCGGTGGCCTTGGCCTTCTTCGGGTCGCCGATGGTGGAGTGGAAGATGACATCGGCGTCGGCGGTGTCGATCTTCTCGGGGCTCACATTGAGCATGAAGCCCTCCTCCGCCTTGTCGGTGATGGCGGGGCGGCCCAGACCGACATCGGCGAGCAGCGTGCCGATGTAGTTCTCCTTGCCGTAGATGCGGATGTCCGCGCCCTCGATGAAGCGCACCATGTTGACCTCGGTGCCGGCGGCCTTCTCCTTGCCGCCCAGGGCCTCGGTGACGGCGGCGGTCTGCTTCTTGTAGCCGGCGATCGCCTTCTCCGCCTCGGCCTCCTTGCCCAGCGCCTTCGCGTGGGTCAGGAAGTTCTCCTTCCAGGGGAGGCCGGTGGACTCGGTCATCACGGTGGTCGCGATGGCCGACAGCTCCTTGTACTTGTCGGCGTGGCGGATCTTGCTGGTGAGGATCAGATCGGGGTCGAGCGCCGCGATGGTCTCCAGGCTGGGGTCCGGCATCTCGCCGACCAGCTTGACGCCCTCGACCGACTCCTTGGGCAGATGGCCGGGGAAGCCCGAGGGGGTGTCGGTGCGGGTGGCGCCGACCGGCTTCACACCGAGGGTGATCACGGAGTCCAGCTCGGCGGTGTCGAGCACGACGACGCGCTTCGGCTCGGCGGGCACCTTGACATCGCCCATGGCCGTCTTGACGACCGTCGTCTTCGAAGCCGCCTTGTCCGCGCCCTTGTCCTCGGAACCCGAGCCCGAGTCCGAGCCGGAGCCGCAGGCGGTGAGCGTGAGAGCACCGGCGAGTGCGGTGGCCAGGGCGAGAGTTCGGCGGCGCGAGGAGGTCGTGCTGATCATGGACATTCCGCTTTCGTGCTGGGGACCCGACGCAGGTTTGGTAAGGCTTGGCTAAGTGTAAGTGTGTTTGGCTGAATCCCGACAGGGGGATCGGCTACCGGCGCGGGCCGGGGCTCGCCACCGCCTGCAGTTCGAGCTCCGCGTCGAAGGGGGGCGGTTCGACCTGGGCGTGGAAGGTCAGCACCACCGAGCGGCTGACCGACGCCCAGACCGTGTCGTCGTTCCAGTCCCCGTCGAGGACATCCACCTCGTGCTCGTGGAACGCGAACGCGGACTTCGTCATGAACCCCTCGATGGTGATCTCGGCCTCGACGGTCACCTCGCCGACGACCAGACCGTGGTCGTACTCCTCATGGCTGTGCCAGTCCAGGGTCGAGCGGTCGGGGTGGACGGACTTCACGGTCGGGGAGTCCAGCAGGGCGGGTATGTCGACGTCCTCCAGGTCGAGTCCGCCGCCGTCCCGGTGCGGATAGCCGTCCAGGAGGGTGGCGACCTCCCGTCCCGCGAGGTTCTCGCAGGCACCGTCGACGGCGTCCCGCAGCACCTCGTGGAGGGACCGGTCATAGGACTCCCAGAGGTCCTCGGGCCGTTCCGGTACGTGCTCCTCCTCGTCCGGGCCCGGTTGTGCGGACGTGAGGGAGACCGGCAGCCGGAGGGTGACCACGCACGACCGCTCGTCCGGCTCCCCGCCCCGGCTGGTGTCGACGACCGAGACCCGCTCGCCGAGCGGGGGCGGCACGGGGTTCCGGGAGGGCTCCAGGACGAGGAGGAAGGCGATGGGGGAGGGGTACTGGGTCAGCCGGTTGAGGCTCCAGGGCAGGGAGTCCCCGGAGCCCCGGCCCTCCGCCCGGACCTTGACCTCGAACGGGAAGAGCGACGACGACCCGTTGGGCGAACAGAAATAGTCCGGGCCGCCGTCCAGCGTGCCGGGCCGCAGATCGAACCCGCGCCGCTCCAGATACTCCGTCAGCTCATCCAGCAACGGGGAGGGGTCCCCCGGGGAGAGGGAGCGCACGGTACGTGCGGGGTCCGGCCCCATGAACCACAGCAGCGCCGTCAGCAGCCGTTCCGCATCCGGGAGCAGCTCCGCCTCGGCGCCGAACGGCATGATCCGGTACATCTGTCCGTACACGCTCCGGCGAGCGAATTCGAGCGGGCTGCCCTCCCCCGCGAGCCGGTTGCGGCCCAATGCCAGCGGAAGCCGCCCTTCCGTCCAGGAGGCGGAGGTGAGCCCCTGCCGGCCGGACAACTCCGCCAGATGCGTCAGTACTTCCGGTACCCCGAGGAAACGCGGCCCGCCGGGCAGCCCCTGCTCGACGAACCGGTGGATCGACGCGGCGCGCGGGCGGTCCAGGAGGGGTTCGCAGACCATGAGGTGGGTCGAGGGGGAGCGGGAGACCCGGGTGCCCGACTCCGTGAGCTCCCGTGTGGACTCCATCCCCAGGGTGTGGTCGAGGACCACCATCACCCGGCGTACGGAGGAACCGTGGACGATCCTCAGGACCTTGTCGAAGGGCACGCCGGTGGCGCGTGCTTCCCCCGGGACGGAGTCCGGGACCGCCCAGGCGGGCAGCTCCGGCCCGTCGCTCTCCAGCGTCCGCGCCGCGATGTAGAGGAAGAGCGCGTCCTCGGCCCGGTCGCAGGCCGCCTGGACCGCTTCCAGCACGGCTCGGGCGTCCGGAGGGTCCAGCACGGTCACACAGCGGTAGTCGGGCAGATTCCACCCGGCGGGGGAGGTCAGCAGGCCGCGCATCTCGTCCAGCGCGTCCGCCACGTTCCACAGGCGCGGAAGGCGGGTGTAGGCCGAGACGCCGATGAGCACCGCCGCACTGCGCTCCGGGTCCGGAAGCGGTGAGACGGTCTCCAGCTCCGGCTCCGGTTCGGTCTCCGGTTCCGGTTCCGGTTCCGGCTTCGGCACGACCGGTGCCGCCCGCCCCCCACCCCGCAGGACCCTCAGCAGCTCCCCCGACGCCTCCGCGAACGGCCGCAGCTCCTCGTCGTCCCGTGGATCGTCCGGGAGGGGGGAGCCGGAGGTCTCGACGGCGACGGCCCCCAGGCCACGGGGGGACGGCGGGTGGGCGGCGATGTAGCGGGTGAGGGCCGAGTGCATCAGCCAGGCGTCCCGGCGGGCCAGGGCCGAGGTCAACCGGCGCCGGGCCGTGCCCTGGAAGACCAGCACCGGCGGGGCGCCCCCGGTGCGCTCGACGGCGAGGACACCACTGGTGAGCAGCTCGGCGACCTCCCCGAGGCCCGCCTCGGGGACCACCTCCTGCCGGATGAGCTGGAGCAGCCGCAGCCCGATCCGGCTGAACGGGCTGCAGAGCGCCGCCAGTCGGACGGCGGCCGGGGTCCCGGTGCGGAGGAACGCCTCCGCCGCGTCCGGGGAGGCCCCGGCGGGCCCGGGCGCGTCGAAGGGGGTGGGCAGCGTGCCCGAAGCGGGGAGGAGGACCGCGTCGTACCCCTCCGGCGCGCCGTGCGCGAACCCGCGCGCCCAGCGGCCCAGCGAGTGGGGCGAGAAGGTCAGGGTGGGGAGCGCGACCCAGACGGGGCCGCCGCCCGGCGCCGGGGGCGGGGCGGGGAGCAGCGGCGCGGTGAACTCCAGGTCCCGGTTGGCGGCGGCGGGGGTGCGGTGGGTGACCCGGACGGCGGGGAGATCCAGCGCCGTGCGCCCCCACAGCCTGCCCGGGAGCGGATTGATCAGGGCGACGGGCACCCGGGCGGCCCAGTGGCGGACCAACTGCCAGCTCCGCGGCGCGTACCAGCCGCCGGCCGTGCAGTCGGAGACCACCAGCACCAGCCGCCGCCCGCCGGGCGCCGCCACCCGGCCCGGGGCGACGGTCCGCCCGGCGCGGTCCACCACGCGGGGTTCGTCGCCCGGCAGGAGCCGTACGGTGTCGACCCGGCGGAAGGTGCCGAGGCCGGCGAGGAGCGAGGTGAACTCGGCGACGGTGTCCGCCCACACGGCCATCGACGGGCTGTCGTCGACGACGAGCAGCACATCGAACCACGGCTCGGGCGCCGGGCCGAGCACCGGCAGCAGCTCACCGGCGCGGAGGCTGTGGCGCACGGTCGCCGCCAGGTCCAGCACCCGGCGCGGGCCCTGCGTCCAGCGGAGGCTGAAGGGGCGCAGGGCCCGGGCGAGCCGCAGCCTCCCGGGGAGCGCGGGCCCGGCGGCGACGGTCACCGGGGTGCCCGGGGGTGCCGGGGTGCCGGGCAGCGTCTCGTACAGCGCGAGCGCGGGGCGCGGCTCGGGAACGGGCGCGGGGGCGGGGGCGGCGGGGTCCGCCGCACGCGGCCGGTCGGGCTCGCCCGCCGAGCGCGCCCCGCCCGCCCGCTCGACACCGCCCCCGGGGCCCGCCGCCTCCCCGGCGGAAGGGTTCGCGGGCGGGACCGGTGTGCTCCCCGCCGCCAGCCAGAGCACATCCGCGAGGGCCGCGGAGTCGGTCCCCTCGGGCAGCAGCTCGACGAGCACGTCGGTGAGCACCCGCCCGAGCCCGCCCGTGCCCGGGGGAGCCGCACCGCTGGTGATCCCGCCGGGTCCGGCGGGCAGTGGGTCGGTGGGATGGCCTGTGGGGGCGGGCGGGGGACTGACTGTGGGTTCGTCCGGCAGCGGGCCCGTGGGGTCGCTCCCCGCGCCGCCCGTGGGGCCGACCGTGGCGTCGCGCATGGCGCCGTCTGTGAGGCCGGGCGGAGGGTCACCCGTGGCACTGCCCGCTGGATCGGGCGTGGGGGCGCCCGTGCCCGGGGGAGCCGCACCGCTGGTGATCCCGCCGGGTCCGGCGGGCGGTGGGTCGGTGGGATGGCCTGTGGGGGCGGGTGGGGGGCTGCTTGTGGGTTCGCCCGGCAGCGGGCTCGTGGGGTCGCTCCCCGTACCACTCGTGGGGTCACCCGTGGCGCCGCCCGCCGGATCGGGCGTGGGCCTCCCGCCACCGGGAGCCCCAGCGCCGGGGGCCGCCCCGGAGGCACCCGCGGCCTCCCCCGGACCTGCCGGCCTCCCCGGCTCCTCAGGCACTGTTCAGGCGCTGGGTCAGCAGCGCGAGCAGCCGCTCACGCTGCTCTCCCCCGGGCGCGCGGTCGTCCGTCACCAGGGCCACCGCGTTGAGGAGCTGGTCCACGGCCAGGCCCTCGCCGCGGACGATCCGGGCGGCGAAGCCCTCGATCAGCTCGGGGACCGGGCCCACGGAGGCCGTGCCCTCGCCGAGATGCGCCTCCACCGCGCGGCGCAGGGTGTCGGCGGTGGGGGCGGGCATCGCGTACCGGATGCAGCGGCGCAGGAACGGGGGCGCGAAGTCCCGTTCCCCGTTGCTGGTCATCACGATGAACGGGAACTGGCTGCACCGCACCACCCCGTCGGTCACCGGGTGGGTGCCCCGGGTGTCCCAGGTGCGGACGGGTACGCCCGCCCGGGGGCGCCGGGCCAGTTCGGGGATCTCGAACTCGCCGCGCTCCAGCACGTCCAGGAGATCGCTGGGCAGATCGAGGTCGCTCTTGTCGATCTCGTCGATCAGCAGCGCCCGGGGGTTGCCCCCGCCGGGCAGCAGCGCGGTGCCCAGCGGGCCGAGGCGCAGAAAGGGCGCGATCTCGTCGGCCTGTTCGGCCTGTTCGGCCTGTTCGGCCTGGCCGGTCCGGTCGGCCTGTTCGGCCCGGTCCGCCCGTGTGGCGTCGTCCCCCGGCCCCGGCGGCGGGCTCGCCGCCATCTGGCGCAGCCGCAGCGCGTGGATGTGGGCCAGGGCGTCATAGCCGCAGAGCGCCTCGGCCAGGGTGCTCCGCGAGGTGATGTGCCAGCGCAGCACCGGCCCCAGCTTCAGCTCGGCCGCGACCTGTTCGACGACGGTGGACTTGCCGGTGCCCGCCGAGCCGGTGATCAGCAGTGGCCGGCGGAGATAGAGCGCCGCGTTCACCGCGTCCGTGAGGCCCTCGGGCGGCTGGAAGGTCCGGGGGGCGGGCCGGCGCGGGAAGGTGCGCCACGGCGGCGGTCCCGCGAGGGTCACATCGCGCGGGGTGCCGTCGCCGGTGTAGTACGCGTTCCAGGTCATCGGGTTCCTCGGGGAGACGGGTGGGCGGGGGCCGGGGAGGGAGCGGGGGAGCGGGCGGTCTCGAACCACTGGCAGAAGTCCAGCCACTCCAGGTCGTGCCAGACGGCCCGCAGCTCCGCCAGCGCGTCGAGGAGCGGGCCGTCGTCGGTCCCGGGAGCGGGGGCGAGGCCCGCGTCGGCGTGCCGGCGCCGCCGGTAGGCGTCCCCGAAACCGGCCGGCAGCCGGGACCACAGCTCGTCCAGGCTCCGCCGCTGCTCTGTGCCCGCCCGCCCGTCCTCCGCGCCGGGCCAGAGCAGGATCGGGGTGTACGGGAGCAGCGCGTCGGCGACCTCGGCCAGGTGCGGCGGCCGGTGGTCGACCCCGATGGCCCGCTGGTAGCGGCCGATGCGGAGGAACTCCCCGAGGGCCGCCAGATCCCCGGCGGCGTCCGCGTCCAGCCAGTCGACGGGCGCCCGCCCGCCCGGGGCGGGCTCCGCCAGCGCCCGCAGCTGTTCGCGCGCCACCCTGTTCATCCGGCCCAGCCGCCCCGGCACGGAGAGCCGGTGCGCCCACCGCAGGGTGACGGTGCGGTCGACACCCAGCTCGTACAGGCCCGCGCGGGCCCGCTCCGGCTGCCAGCTCAGCAGGACGGAGCTGGGGGCCACGATGTCGACATGGCGCACCGGAGCCCCCGGCGGCAGCAGGGCCTCCGCCCAGTCGAGGATCTCCGGGAGCATCTCCTCGACCCCCGCCCGAGTGGGCTCGCAGCCGAACTCCTGCCGGTGGTCGCAGCGGTCGCCCTCGCGCAGCCAGACGGAGAGCGACTCCGGCCAGTCGACCCGCGCCGCGTGCAGACTGATCACCAGCCGTGGTTCGCGCCGGGCGCGCAGCTCGGCGATGCCGTCCCGGGCGTCGGCGAGGGCGATCACGGCGTCGGTCCGCCGCGCCCACTCCCGGGCCGGGCCGTCCGAGCAGTCCAGGCCGCAGACATCGGCGACCGCCGCCACACACCGGGCGAGCCCTCCCCCGGTGCCGCCGGCGCTCGCGGGGGCGGTGCGCAGGGCCGCGTACTCCAGCAGATGGCGCAGCAGCTCCCCGCCGGTCAGCCCGGCGGGCGGCCGGAGCGGGGGGTGGGCCGGTCCCGAGGTCGCGGAGAGCCGGTTGACCAGGGTCACCGCGTCCCGGAGCCGGGCCGTGGTGAGGCCCGACGCCCAGCCGGTGAGGAACGCGGCGGTGTCGACGGCGGCCACCAGGGCCCCGGCGACCTCCCGCACCCACAGGGCCTCCGGCGCGGGCGAGCCGATGGCCCGGGCGGTCAGCGCGACCAGCTCCGCGCGGGTCCAGCCGCCGGGCGGCGGGAGCGGGGCCCCGGGCCAGGCGGCGAGGGCGTCGGCGAGGTCCGCCCCACCGGTCTCGCCGAGACAGCCGCCGGGCCGGCCCCCGGCGGGCAGATGGCAGGCGTTGTGGGCGAGCCACAGCTCGTCCACGGCGTCCGGGTCGCCGTCGAAGTCGTTGATCATGACGTTCTGGTTCGACAGCTTCCCGCCCAGTACCCGCTTGGCGTGCCGGGGCAGCAGGAACTCCCCGGCGTCCGGGACACCTTCGCGCAGCACGGAGGTGAGGGCGCGGCTGAAGTCCAGGCTGTACGCGGGCCGGTGGGCGGCCGTGGCCGCGAGGACGGTGACCCGCTTGAGGCCCTGGGCGTAGCCGCCGGCGAGATTGGCGGCCGGCGGCGCGCCGGCCGCCGCGTGGCAGGTGTCGACGAGTGCGACGACCCCGCCGATCCCCGGCTGGTCGGCCGCCGCCGCGAGCAGCGCCCCCACGTCGACCGAGCCGCCGGCCTCGCCGGGCGCGGAGTCGTTCGCCATGTAGTGCAGGGTGGTGGCGTCGGCGGGCGCCTGGCCGTGGCCGATGAAGACGAGGACCAGCACCGCCCCCGCTTCCCCCGCGCACTTGATCGCCGCGCGGACCGTCTCGTCGATGAGCTGCCGGGTCGCCGCCCCGGAGCGCACCTCGTCCGTGCCGTCGGCGCCGGAGGGCTCGCAGCCGCCGGTCCGGGGGTCGGTGAGCGCGTCGAAGAGCGCGGCGGCCACCGGGGCGAGACCGGTCAGCTTCCGCTCCCGGGCGCACTGGGTGGCGACCACCAGCGCCTGCCGGGGCGGCCCGGCGGGCCCCGGGGCGGCGGTGGCGGCGGTCATGAAGCGGCGGACAGGGAGGCCAGCGCCTCCATCACCGCTCCGGCCGGCTCCGGCCTGCGCAGATAGGTCGTGGCGCTGTGGACCCAGAGCCGGCAGGAGTCGAGCGGCACCGACTCCGGCCGCACACCGGCCTCGTTGGGCAGGACGATGTCGTCGAACGGATGGCGCGGCACGATCAGATCGTCCCGGTCGGCGAAGTCCAGCCAGCGGCCGACGCACGCCGGGGTGGTGGGCGGGCTGGGCCGGAGCCGGGGCCAGACGACGGCCCGGGTGGCGATCGGGGAGCCGATGGTGACGAACAGCGGCACCTCGCCCGGGTAGCCGTCGGCGAGGGTCTCCAGGGCGATCACACTGCCCAGGGAGTGCCCGATGACGATCGTCGGCCGCTCCGGGTCCAGAAAGCTCCGCACCCGCTCCCGGATGCGCTGGTCGAGGGGGGTGGTGTGGCCGTTCTCGGCGTGGCGGGCGAGATAGCGGCCGGGCTGCGACCAGTCCCGCAGCGCCTCGTGGGCGGTCGCCCAGCGCGCGAGGCGGCGCGCCAGCGGCAGCGAGGCGAACAGGGAGCAGGCGTCGATGACATGGCGGGCGGTGCCCAGCAGGCCCTGGGCCTCCGCGCCGGCCAGCGCCTCGGGGGAGAGCTGGGCGCGCGCCCGGGCGAGACGGGCGTCGCCCCGGTTCTCGGGCCGTTCGGCCTCCCGTTCGAGGAACTCGCCCATCAGCGCGAGCGTTATCCGGGCCTGCTCCTCGTCGAGCCGGTCCGCCGCGTCCACCACGCCGCCCGCGCCCTGCGGCTCGGCGCCGGAGTCGGGGTGGAACAGTTCCTCGTAGTGGGCGAAGACGGTCTCCACGTCCCAGCCGCCGGTCAGCCCGGATATCGCGGCCGAGTGACCGGCCGCGCGGGCGCCTTCGGCGAGGGCGCTGGTCCAGCTCTGCCGCGAAGCGTCCGGGTCGCGCGGCCCGCCGACGCCGTGCACGAAGACGATCACGGGCCGCCCGCCCCGCCCGCTCCCCGCCCCGGCCCGATCCGTGCCCCCGTGCTCTCCCACCGTGCGCAACCTCCCGTGCCACCCGCCGCACGGCCGCGGACCCGTGCGCGTCAGTGCGAGGACGCTATCAAGACCCGTGCCCGGAGGGGCTGGAGAGCCGGGATCAGGGGAGCCCCGGGGAGCCCTCGCACGGAACCGGCCCGCCGACCGGAGGCCGCCGGGCGCCGGGCGCCGGGTGCCGGGTGCCGGGTGCGTGGTCCGGGCTCTGCCCGGCGCCGGCCTCCGCCGGGTCGGGTGGTGTGCCCGGTCGGGCGGTTCTCGGCGCCGGCTCGGTGTGGGGCGCCGCGGCGGATGGTCGTCGTCCCGGTGTCGGGATGCCCGGACGGCCGGTCCGGTGGTGTGGCCGGCTCGGTGTGGGGCGCCGCGGCGGATGGTCGTCGTCCCGGCGTCGTACCGTCAGCGTCCCGGCGCCCGGGTGCCGGTGGCGTGCGTCTGCGCCGGGCGGGCGCGGCGGTCGTGCTGCCGGAGGCGGCGGTGCCGGAGGGTGCCGGGTGCGCGGTCCGCGCTTCCCCGGCGCCGGGGCCTCCGCCGGATCGGGGTCAGTACCGCAGCGTCGTGCCCAGCTCCGCCCTGACCTCGCCGGAGAGCTTGCGGTTGCTGCGCGCGGTGGCGTCCTTGGTCGCTCCGGCGGCGACATCCGCCACCGTGACCACCACCGTGTCCAGCAGATTCCCGCTGGAGTCGCGGTAGTCGACCCGCACGGCGAAGGACTTCGCCGATTCCACCGTGTTCCGCGCGCTCACCTCGACCGTCGCGCGGCCGTCGGAGTCGGTCGCCGGGGAGCCGAGCCTCACATCGGCCCGGGCGTCGACCCCGCCCTTGATCTCGTCGAGCCGCTTCCCGGCGGAGGCCGTTGCCGAGGAGACCGCCGACACCGCCCGGGAGGCGACATCCGACGCGCCGCCGCCGCCCCCGTCCGAGCACCCGGCCGCCACGAGCGTCAGCGCCACCGTGATCCCGGCCCCTGCCACAGCCCCGCGCCACCGCGCGCCCGCCTTCTCCGTCCGCTCCATGGCACCAGTCAAGGAGCGGGCGGGCCGGCCCGCACGCCCGTGTACGCCGTACGGGTCATCACCGCAGGTCTGTTAGGGGGCCGTACGAACCGGGAAGGCTGACCCTCCGTGGGGCGGCGGGGAGGCGCACCGCGGCGGCGGGCCCTTCCGCGCGAGGGGTTCCCGCGCGGAGAATTCCGGCGCCGGACCGAGCCGGCCCACCGATGTCCGGAGACCCATGCACCGCTTATTCCCGGCCTCTGACGTACAGGACCAGTGATGACCTTTTCCCAAGCGCGCACCCGAACCGCCGATGTCAACGGAGTCTCCCTCGCCTACCAGGAGACCGGTGACGGCGATCCCGTCGTCTTCGTCCACGGTGACCTCAGCGATCTGCGGACGTGGGACGCCCAGCTCCCCGTCGTCGGCGCGTCCCACCGGGCCATCGCCTACAGCAGGCGCTACGCCAGGCCCAACCCGGACATCCCGCCCGGGACGGCCAACCCGATGGAGCCCCATGTCGATGATCTGCTCGCCTTCCTCGACGAGGTCGGCGCCGCCCCCGCGCATCTCGTCGCCAACTCCTGGGGCGCGTTCATCAGTCTGCTGGCGGCGGTGCGGCGGCCGGAGTCGGTCCGCAGCCTCGTGCTGGAGGAGCCGCCGGTGGTGCCGCTCTATCTGAGCCCCCGGCCCCGCCCGGTGGAGCTGCTGAAGCTGCTGGGGCACCCCGGGGCGCTGCGGCTCCTGGCCGAATTCCAGCTCAGGACCGTCACACCGGCCGGGCGTGCGTTCGCCGCCGGGGACGACGAGCGGGCGATGCGGATCTTTCTGCGCGGGGTGCTCGACGACCGGGCGTACGCCGCGCTGAAACCGGAGCGGCTGCCGCAGATGCGCGAGAACCTCTCCGCGCTCCGCGCCGGGCTCTTCGACGCGGGGATGCCGCCGCTGGACACGGAGGCGGTACGCCGGGTCCGCACCCCCGCCCTGCTGGTGACGGGGGTGCACACGGCGCCGATATTCCACCGGCTGATGGACCGGCTGGAGGAACTCCTCCCCGACACCGAGCGGATCAGCATCGCCCACGCGTCCCATCTGACGCACGAGGAGAACGCGCCCGCGCTCAACGCGGCGGTGCTGGACTTCATCGGCCGGCACTGAGGAGCGGGGCGCCGCACGGCCTCGGGCGCCGCCGCCGGTCCGGGCACCCGGGGCGCGGGGCCGGTTCAGGCACCCGGGCCCCGGCGTCCGCGGCCCGCCCGCAGCAGTGCGGCGCCCGTCAGGAGCGCCGCGCCCGCCAGCGCGCCGAGGGCGGCGAGGGCCTCGGTGCGGGCGCCCGTCGCGGCGAGCGCGGGTGGCCCGGCCGTGTCGGAGGCCGCCCGGCGGATCACCTCGGTGACATCGTCCGGACGGGACATCATCGCCACGTGCGAGGAGTCGACCTCGACGGTGTGCGAACCGGCCCGCTCCGCCTCGAAGCGCTCCAGGTCGGGGGCGATGGCCCGGTCGTTCTTCGCGACGACGAACCAGGAGGGGATGGTCCGCCAGGCCGCCGGTCCCGCCTTCTCCTCGAAGGCCCGCGCGGCGATCGGGCGCTGCCCCGCGGCCATCACCCGGGTCTGTCCGGCGGCGAGATCGGCGGCGAAGACGGAATGGAACCGGTCGTTCCTGATGTACAGATCGCTGCCGCTGGTGGTGCCGTCGGTGTACGGGACGGGCCGGAGCGCGGGCTGGAGCGCGCTGCCGGTGAACTTCGCGGAGAGCGCGCCCAGGGTCTCGCCCTCGTCGGGCATGAAGGCCGAGACATAGACCAGGGCCTTGACGGCGGGGTTCCCGGCGGCGGCCCCGGTGATGACCGCGCCGCCGTAGGAGTGGCCGGCGAGGACGACGGGGCCCTCGATGCCCCGGAGGACCCCGGCGAGGGAGGCGGAGTCGCTGCTCAGTCCGCGCAGTGGGTTGGGCGGGGCGACGACCCGGTAGCCGTGGTGCCGGAGCCGTTCGACGACCTCGCTCCAGCCGGAGGCGTCGGCGAAGGCGCCGTGCACCAGGACGACGGTGGGCTTGGGGCCGCCCGCTCGCTCCTCTCCGGAGGGGGACACGGAGACGGAGGCGGAGGCCGCGGCGGGAGCGGCTGCTGTGCCGGCGGCGGTGGCGGCGAGGGCGAGGGTGAGACAGGAGACCCGCGCCAGGTTCGGGATACGGGCCGGCTGGGATATCCGGGATATCCGGGATATCCGGCGTCCGGGGCGCGGGGCGGCGGCGGGGGCGGGCGGCACGGCCATGGGGTGCTCTTCTCTGCCGGAGGGCTCTCCCTCCCCAGCGTTCGCGCCCCGGTGCACGGCCGCGCGCTCCGCGCGCCGGGAGAGTGAAAACACCGGCTGTCCGGGTGAGCGCCACCCCTCCCGCTGCGCTCCGCCCGCCGTCCGATGGTTGTTCGACCGCCGTGGCGGGGAAGTCCGGTTCGAGGGATTTCCCCGGGTACGTGAACAACCAAGTCGCCACCGCCGCCGTCTTCGGAGACGGCGGCAGCGCCGGCGCAGGGCTCGAACGGGGAGGGGTGGGGCCGTGACCGTGCTCGCGGAACCAGTGTGGGCGGGGAAGCCCGTCGAGGGCCCGGCCGGGGGCGTCCAGCCGATACTCTCCGAGACCGGCATCGGCCACACCCTGAGCGTGGTGCTGCTCGGCGCGGCGCTGGTCGCCGTCGGGCTGACCTTCTTCCACCGTGCGCGGGTCTCCCCGGGCGTCCCGGCACGTAGAGTCGGCTGGGTGAAGCAGTCGCCCGCCACCCTGGTCCAGGAGTTCCACCGCGCCTTCGGTCTCGACACCCGGGCCGTCCCGGCGCAGGTCCCGCCGGAGCTCGCCGCCCACCGTCACGACCTGCTGGCCGAGGAGGTCGCCGAGGTCGAGGAGGTCGCCGTCCTCGGGCCGCTCGACAGCCTGGCGCACGAGCTGGCCGATGTGGTCTATGTCGCCTACGGCACCGCGCTCGTCCACGGCATCGACCTCGACGCGGTCCTCGCCGAGGTCCACCGGGCCAATATGTCCAAGCTGGGCCCCGACGGCACTCCCGTCCGCCGCGCGGACGGCAAGGTCCTCAAGGGCGACCACTACCAGCCCCCGGACGTGGCCGCGGTCCTGCGCCGCCAGGGCTGGGCGGCCCAGGACGCCTAGGGATTTTCTTTCGGATCGGGCCGGATAGGTGAGCGGGTCCGGTGCCGTGGATCGCGAGGCGGAGGAGGGAGCCCACGCGGAGCGTCGGCGACCGACGACAACGCGGCGGGGCGCGGTGCCGGGGCTCGCGAGCCCGGCACGATCCGAAAGAAGACGACCTAGGGAGTTTTTTGCGTCTCAGGCCGTTTCCCCGGGATCAACGGCCTGCCCGGGACGACGGTGCCGCCGCGACCGATGCGTCCTGTTCCCGACGCCCGACGCCCGACGCCACGGAGCCGGCACCGTCCGGCTCCCCGGGAGTCCGGCGCGCCCGTGAACCCGGCCCCCATGCCCGCGAGACCCCGGCCGGTCAGGCCGTTCAGGGTTTGTTTATGCCCGCCGTGCATCGTTACCGCCACAGCAGACAGACAGAGGACGGCAGCCCGGACCCATCAGGTATCTCCATCCCAGGAGGGAAGAGCTCTGTGCGACACAGAACGAGAGGCGGCCGGCTCACCGCCGCCGCGATCAGCTTCCTGACACTCGGCGCTCTGGCGGCCGGCGTCACGCCCGCCTCCGCCGCGATGAGCGATGGCTATGTGCGAGGCTACGACACCTTCGCCGGGGACTGGGGCGACGAGGGAGAACTGCGCCACGGCCTCGGCGCGCACAACAACTCCAACGCCGTGTGCCTGTGGCAGAAGGTCCTCTGGGCGGAGGGCGCCCAGGAGAAGGACCTGTCCACCTTCGACCAGGCGGACATCGACGGGCACTTCGGGGAGAACACGGAGCACGCCACCAGGTCCCTGCAGTCCAGGTGGAAGCTGGACAATGACGGTGTGGTCGGCAACCTGACCTTCGGCCGCGCCGACAACAACCTCCGGTACGCCGGCGGCAGCGAGGGCCGGGGCGAGCAGCTCAATGTGACCTACCGCGGCCGGGACTGGAGCTTCGGTCTCCGGCGGGACGGCCAGGGCGTCTACTCCTTCTACGACGGCGCCGGACACCGGCGGGACGCCGGCTACGACTACAACACCTGCGACTGAGAGCACGGCTCCCGGAGACCGGAGAGCGCCGGTCCCGCCCGGTGGGCGGTGGGGCCGGCGCTCTTCCGCGGATCGCCCGCTCCCGGCCGGGGCCGGGGCGCGGATCACTCCGCGCCGTGGGACTCCCGCCACTCCGACGCCAGCATCGCGAAGTGCAGCTCGCCGCCCCACTCGCCCTTGAAGATCTCCGACTCCACGAAGTGGGCCTCCTTGCGGAGCCCCAGCCGCTCCATGACCCGCGCGGAGCCGGTGTTGCGCGGGTCGCAGCGGCCGATGATCCGGTGCAGGCCGAGCCGCTCGAACCCTATGCGGAGCATCTCCCGGGCCGCCTCCGTGGCATAGCCCCGGCCCCCGTGGTCCGGGTGGAAGACATAGCCGAACTCACCCTGCCGGTGCTCCTCGCTCCGCCAGACGAGCAGCACATATCCGATCACCGTGCCGTCCAGCTCGACGGCGGCCATCAGGCTGTCCTGCTCCTTGCGCAGGACGGTGAGCCGCTGCCGGAGAGCCAGCTCCCGGGCATTGTCCTCACGGGTGCGGGGCTCGTTGAAGAGGTAGCGGGCCACGTCGTCCCGGGATTCGAACGCGAACATGTCGTCCTCGTCGTCCGCGGTGAAGGGACGGAGGACCAGTCGTTCGGTCTTGATGGGGTCGACGAGTTCGAACATGCGCGGTCCTTGCGGGGTCGGTGGGCGCCCGGCGCCTGGCCGGAAACCGGGTACCGGATGAACGCACGGCCCGCTCAGCCGGTTCCCCCGGATCACAGCCCCCTGCGGCTCCGGTCGTTGACCTCCGCGACCCAGGCGCTGAGCAGCTCGGCCCGGGTGGCGGGCCCCAGATGCTCCGGCAGCACGTCCCACTCCCGTCCTCCGCCGAGCGGCCTGAGCTGGTACCGGCCCCCCACCTGCCCCATGACCCGCCCGACCCTCTCCGCGGAGGTGTCCTTCGCGACCTCCCCGGGCCCCGGCTCGTACGGCCGCGCCTCTTCGGTCATGTCGCACCGCCCCGGTGCGGATGAGCGGCGATCAGCGCGTTGACCTCCACCATCGACGCGGCGTCCCGCTGCGCCCGCGCGGTCTCCCGCTCCTCCCCGAGCACCCCGCACACCCGGCACCCGTCCACGGCCACGGGCTCGCTCCCGGCCCCGCCGAAGACGCGCGCCTCGGCGGCGAGCCGTGCGAGGGCGGCTTCGAGCCGGCGCGGGATGTCGTGCGAGGGCTCCGCGCATCCGCCGCGCGGGACCTGGCCGGGGGCGATGCCCCAGACCCCGCCGAGCCGTATGAGCGCGATCAGCTCGGTGATCTCGTCGGCGTGGATGGGCCGCGTCTGCCGCTGGACCGTGGCGCTCATGGTCGGTTGTCCTCTCCGCTCGGTACCCTCCGAGCCTCTCGCCCGCGGCAACGTGGGCACAGGGACGGAACGTCCCAGTTCCGCCCGGTTACCGGGTGGCGATGCCAAGGAACTCGGCGAGCCTGCGCAGCCCCGGAGGGTGCACCGTCCCGGCCCACAGGTCCCGTACGACGGACACCGCGTGGGTGTGATGGCGTATCCACCCCGGAGCCATCCGCCGCAGCGAGGTCAGCGCCTTCACCGCGCCTTCGGGGTTGCCGAGATCGGCGTGGGCGCGGGCCACGTCGAGGAGGAGCCAGGTGCGCCAGGACGGGGGAGTGTCGGCGCTGAGGCGCAGGCCCCGGGCCAGGGTGAGAGCCTCGTCCGGGCGGGCGTGCTGGACCGCCAGGCGGACGCGTTCGATACGGACGGACGACCGGCTGAAGACGGACACCATTCTGCTGTCCACCGGCGCCGGGAGCCTGCGCAGCCGGGCCGTCGCGTCCTCCGCCGCGCGCATCATGCCGTCGGCGGTGGTGTAGTCGCCGCCACGGGCGGCACTCGTGGCGGCGGACATCACCAGCCCGCCCCAGACACGCAGCCCCTCGGCGGACCCCCCGTGCTCGCGCTCCATGGTCTCCGCGGCGTGCAGTGCGAGCCGCTCGGCGTCCGGCAGCCGGTTCTGGCGCTGGTAGTTCCAGGCGACCGAGTTGCTGATCATGGGTGCCAGCAGCGGGTCGGCGGACTGCCGGGCGGCGGCCATGGCCCGTTCCAGCGCGGCGAGCGCCAGATCCGTCTTGCCCAGGCGGATGGCGAGATGCCCGCCGAGCTGGAGCGCCTTGCCCAGGGCCGCCTGCCCGGCGGCCCGCTGGTCGGCGCCGCCGACGGCCGCCAGGAAGCGGGCGTCCGCGATGATCCCCGGCAGCAGCTCCATCAGCGGGGCGAACTCCGCCCGGTGGTAGAGCGTCCAGGCGTCGGCGATCTCCGTCCGCAGGAGCGGCGCGGAGAGCCGGGCCGGTTCGGCCGGTTCGGGCGGGGGCGCGAACATCGGCGGGACGATGGCCCGGCGCACGGCGACCAGTTGGGGCGGGTCGGCCTCCCCGGTGGAGGGCACGCCGGGAGGGTCTCCCAGCAGCGCGGTCAGCTCCACCCCCAGCCCCCTGGCCAGGCTGTGCAGCGTGGGCAGCCGCGCGCTGTGCTTGCGCTGCTGCTCCAGTTTCCGGATCACATCCACGGATACGCCGGAACGCTCAGCCAGCCCCTCCTGTGTCTGCCCTGAGAGGCGCCGCAGCCGTCCCAGGCGGTCACCCAGGTGCTCGGTCATGCCGTAAGCGTACGGCCGCTTCCGGAGCCGTACGGTCAGTGGATCATGCTGTACGCCCGCCAGGGCGGCGCCCCCGGGGCGACCACGTCGGACGTGGTCGTCGGGATGTAGATCGAGTCCTCGCCGGAGCAGTCGTCCGTCGGGTACACCACGATGTCCACCAGGGTGTTGTTGTCGAAGAAGACCGCGCCCTCGTCGACCGTCTTGTGGCACCCCGTGACCGGGGGGTTCGACACCGTCAGATGGCGGCGGCCCGGGGTGTCGTAGTTGACGGTGCCCAGCGCGGACCGGCCGAGGCCGGAGCAGCCCGCGACGGTGAGGGTCAGAAGTGCCGCCCCGGCGGCACCGGCGAGGCGCCGGCGGTGGGTCACGGACATGGGCCGTCCTTGTCTGTGCGGGAAGGTGCGGGAACTCCCTGTTCACGATCACCCTGCCGGTCTTCGCCGGGGACGGCATCCGCTGGGCGACCGGCCGGGGTACGCCGGGCCGCCGGACGCCCCGGCCCGCCCGGCGTCCGAGGACGGACCCGCGCGCGGCACGCACCCGGGACCGGTCCCGGCGGCCCCCTCAGCCCCCGGGCGTCTCCCGTGGCGCCGGCCTCGCCCGGACGTGCATGCGCTCGCCCTGGCGGCCGAAGAGGCTGAGCACCTCCACCGGGCCCTCGCCCGTGGTGCCGAACCAGTGGGGCAGCCGGGTGTCGAACTCGGCGACCTCTCCCGGGCCGAGGATCAGATCGTGGTCGGCCAGCACCAGCCGCAGCCGCCCGGCGAGGACGTACAGCCACTCGTACCCCTCGTGCGTGACGACCTCCGGCGTGCTCCGGTCCCGCGGCAGGACCATCTTGAACGTCTGGAGCGGGCCGGGCTGCCGGGTCAGCGGCACCACCGTGCTGCCGTGCGCCCGCCGGGGGGTGAGCCGGACGCGGGGGTCGCCCACCTCCGGGGCGCCGACCAGCTCGTCCAGCGGCACCTGGTGGGCCCCCGAGATCGGCAGCAGCAGCTCCAGGCTGGGGCGGCGCTGCCCGGACTCCAGCCGGGACAGGGTGCTCTTCGAGATGCCGGTGGCCTCGGCGAGCGCGGCGAGGGTGACACCCCGCTCGGTGCGCAGGCGCTTGAGGCGGGGGCCGACCTCGGCCAGGGCCTTGGAGACGGCGGGAGTGTGGTCCATGCCCCCATTGCACCGCGCCGTCCCGATAATGGCAACAATGATTGCTGTTTCCGGCCCACGGGCGCAGCCTCACCGGCATGAACCACACAGACACGGTCACGGACATGTACGACGTCGTGGTGGCGGGCGGCGGCGCCGCCGGTCTCAGCGCCGCCCTGGTGCTGGCACGGGCCCGCCGCCGGGTGGCGGTCGTGGACGCCGGGGAGCCGCGCAACGCCCCGGCCGGGCAGATCCGGGGCTTCCTCTCCCGGGACGGCATGGCCCCCGCCGCGCTCCTGGAGGCGGGGCGCGCGGAGGCCGCCGGGTACGGGGCGCACCTGATCGACGGCACGGTCGACGAGATCACCCCGGCCGCCGGCGGAGGCTTCCTCGTCCGGCTCTCCGGCGGCCCCGTCCTCCCCGCCCGCCGGGTCCTCGTCGCCACCGGCCTCCGCGACGGACTCCCCGCGCTCCCCGGCGTGCGCGACCGCTGGGGCCGGGACGTCCTGCACTGCCCCTACTGCCACGGCCACGAGGTCCGCGACCGGCCCCTCGGGGTGCTCGCCACGGAGCCGCGCGCCGTGGACCAGGCCCTGCTCCTCCTCCAGTGGTCCGGTGACGTGACCCTCTTCACCCACACCCTGGAGCTCACCGGGGAGCAGCGCGAGCGCCTGGCCGCCCGCGAGGTCCGGATCGTCGGCGGCGAGGTCCGGCGGCTGATCACGGACAACGGCCCGCTGCGCGGGGTCGAACTCGCCGACGGCCGCACCGTCCCGCGCGACGCGGTCTTCGTGCAGCCGCGCATGGTGCCGCGCGACACCCTGCTGAGCGGACTGGGCTGCCCCGTCGACGACCACGGGTGGACGGTCACCGACGCGTCGGGCCGCACCGGTGTCCCCGGGGTGTGGGCGGTGGGCAATGTCGCCGACCCCCGCTCGCAGGTGATCACCGCAGCCGGCATGGGATCGGCCGCCGCGATCGGCATCAACCACGGTCTGGTGGAGGAGGAGACCGCCCGCGCCGTCGCCCGCCGCCGGAGCGCCGCCCCGGCACGGGAGGAGTAGCCCGCCCGGGGGTCGTGCCCCGGTTGCCGGCGTGGTGTCCGTGACGCCCCCGCGCACGGGGTCGTTGGAGGCGTGTACGCGGGCTGCGCCCGTACTTCGCCATGTCACCTTTGGAGACGCTGTTGCTCGGCCAGGCCATGTCCGCGCCCCCCAAGCACGACTTCCGGAGCTATGCGGCTCCTTCACTCGGTTACGCGCTGTTCGCCACCCGCTGGCTCCAGGCCCCGCTGTACTTCGGCCTGGTGGCGGCGCAGGGCGTCTACGTCTACAAGTTCTTCAACGAGCTCTGGCATCTGATCCTGCATGTGATCAGCGGCCAGGTGAACGAGACCCACGTCATGCTCGCGGTGCTGAAGCTCGTCGACGTGGTGATGATCGCGAATCTGCTGATCATGGTCATTGTCGGCGGGTACGAGACCTTCGTCTCCCGTATCGGCCTCCAGGGCCACCGCGACCAGCCCGAGTGGCTGTCACACGTCAACTCCAATGTGCTGAAGGTCAAACTGGCCACGGCGATCGTCGGAATCTCCTCCGTCCACCTGCTCCAGATGTTCGTGGACGTGGACCACACCTCCCACCACTCACTGCTGTGGGGAACGGTGATCCATATGGCGTTCATCCTCTCGGCCGCGATCCTCGCCTATATGTCGGGCCCCATGGAGAGCGGCCACTCCGCCCACGGCCACCCGGCGGGCCGGCGGGCCACCCTGCCCTCCGGTGACCTCAATCTGCCGGAGCTGCCGGAGATCGGGGAGCTGCCCGAACTGCCGCCGGGGGGACGGGGACCGACGCCCCCGGTCGTCCTGCGGGAGTTCATCCCCGCCCAGGGCAAGGGCACGCCCCGGGAGAGCGGTGAGGCCCGCGAGTCCCGCGACGGCGCGGGCGCGGAGGCCCGGATTCGCGCGGCCGGGTTCCCGGCCAGGAAGGTGCTGGAGGAGTTCGACGACGACCACCAGCGCTTCATCGACTGGGAGACCATCACCCGTCTGGGAACGGCGGAGTTCGTCGAGTCCCGGAGCAACGCCGTCTTCCTCGGCCCGCCCGGCACCGGCAAGACGCATCTGGCCATCGCCCTGGGCATGCGGGCCTGCCGGGCCGGGCACGAGGTCCTCTTCGCCACCGGCGCCGAGTGGGTGTCCCGCCTCACCGACGCCCGTGCCGCCGGCCGGCTCTCGGAGGAACTGGCCCGGCTCGACCGGTACGCCCTGCTGATCGTCGACGAGATCGGCTACAGCTCCTTCGACGCCGAGGCGACCCATCTGCTCTTCCGGCTCGTCTCCCACCGCTACGAACGGGCCTCGGTGGTCGTCACCAGCGATAAGCCCTTCGGCCGCTGGACCGATGTCTTCGGGGACACCCCGGTGACCTTCGCGATGATCGACCGCCTCGCCCACCACGCCGACGTGGTCACCCTGAAGGGCGACAGCTACCGCCTCCGGGGCCACGCCCTCGACCGATCCCTGACCTCGGCATCCGACCCCCACTGACCCGGACCCCCGATACCCGGAGCTGGCGCCATTGAGCCCGCCCGGCGTCTGGGGCCGGCTCTCGGCATCATCCGGCCTCTCCGGCGTCTGGGGCCGGCTCTCGGCATCATCCGGCCTCTCCGGCGTCTGGGGCCGGCTCTCGGCATCATCCGGCCTCTCCGGCGTTCGAGGACGGCTCTCGGCATCATCCAGCCCGTCCGGCGTTTGAGGACGGACCCCTGCCCCGGGGTGCCCGCGCTCCGAAGGGCGGTCGGTTCCGGAGTCGTTCAGCCCGTCCGGCGTTTGAGGACGGACCCTCCGCCCCGGGGACCCGACGCCCGGGACCCGACGCCCGGCTCCCGGCTCCCGCCCCCGGCACCCACCCCACCCCCCCGCGATACCCTTCCCCCCGACGGACGGAGGCACGCCGATATGCCGATCCGGGTGGTCGTCGCGGACGATCAGGCGCTGCTGCGCGGGAGCTTCCGGGTGCTGGTGGAGACCGCACCGGGGGTCGAGGTGGTCGGTGAGGCCGCGGACGGGGACGAGGCCGTCGCGCTGGCCGAGCGCGAGCACCCCGATGTGGTGCTGATGGATGTGCGGATGCCGGGAACCGACGGCATCGAGGCGACCCGGCGCATCTGCGGGCCGGACGGACCCGCCGGGGTCCGGGTGCTCATCCTCACCATGTTCGACCTCGACACCTACGTGTACGCGGCGCTCCGCGCGGGCGCCAGCGGCTTCCTGCTCAAGGACACCCCGCCCGCCGAACTCCTCACCGCCATCGGGGTCGTCGCCGCCGGCGACGCGCTGCTCGCGCCGGGGATCACCCGCCGGCTGATCGCCGAGTTCGGGCGGCTGCCCGAGCGGCACGCGGACATCGCCGGTCTCCCGGCGGACCTGGGCGGGGTGACCGACCGGGAGCGGGAGGTGCTCGTCCTGGTGGCCCGGGGGCTCTCCAACGCCGAGATCGGCGGGCGGCTGCGGATCGGGCTGCCCACGGTGAAGTCCCATGTGAGCCGTCTGCTGGACAAGTTGGGGGCCCGCGACCGCGTCCAACTGGTGATCACGGCCTATGAGACGGGCCTGGTGGTGGCGGCTCCGCGCTGAGCGGCCCGCCCGTACGGCAGCCGGGCCACCACCCGGAACCCGCCCCGGTCGGCGGGGCCCGCCGTGAGGCTGCCGCCGTAGAGCGCGGCCCGCTCCCGCATCCCGATGAGACCGTGACCGCCACCCCCGGCCACCCCGGTTCCGGTTCCGGTTCCGGGGCTTCCGGGACCGTCGTCGGTGACCTCCACCCGTACCTCCCCGTCGCCGCCCAGGACCGACACCCGGCAGCGCGCGGCCGGGGCGTGCCGGGCGACATTCGTCAGCGCCTCCTGCACGATCCGGTACACCGAGAGCCCCACCCCCTCCGGCACGCCCTCCGCCCCCGCCACCTCTGCGGTGACCCGGACCCCGGCCGCCTCCGCCCGCCGGATCAGCCCGGGGAGGGCGGGCACCCCCGGGGCCGGGCTCAGTTCGGGGCCGTTCTCCGGGGGCCCCGCGCTCTCCGAGCGCAGGACGCCGAGGAGATGGCGCATCTCGGTCAGCGCGCCCCGGCTGGTGGACTCGATGATCCTCAGGGCGTCCCGCGCCTCCTGCGGCCGGGCCTCGGCCACATGGTTGGCGACCCCCGCCTTGATCGCGATCAGCCCCATGCTGTGGGTGACGATGTCGTGCAGCTCGCGCGCGATCCGCAGCCGTTCCTCCACCACCGCGCGGGCCGCGAGCTGCCGCGCCGAGCGCTCGGCGAAGGCGCGCCGCTCGGCCACCGCGCGCCCGATCGTCCAGGTCCCGCCCAGCACCCCCGCCGCCGACAGCACCCGCACCGGATCGAACCCCCCGGTCTCCGACGCCCCCGTTGCGGTCAGCCCGAACATCCCGGCCGCGCCCAGCGCGGCGATGGCCGGTGTCGGCAGCCAGCGGCGGGGCGGCTGGGTGACGGCGACCGTGTAGAGCGCGAAGGCCGGGGCGGCGAAGAGGGTCCGCGCGCCCAGCCACACCTCCGCGACCAGCGACACCCCCAGCACCACCCAGAACACCGGCACGGGCCACAGCCGCCGGACGGCGGCCGGCCCGCCCGCCCCCAGCGCGATCAGTACCTGTGCCCACGCGGGCCAGCCGGAGTCCCGGGCGGCCGGTACGGCCACGGCGGTGAACACCACCGCGGCGAGGGCGTCGAACGCGATCAGCCGCCGCCCGGTCAGCGGCTGGGCGAACAGGGTGCGCGGTCCGGAGTCGTCCACCCGGCGACGGTATCCGGACCCGCGGCGGCCGCACCTCCTGCCAGGGGATGTCATACGGCGGCCCGATGCGCCGCGCGTCCGCCCGCCCGAGCATGGCGGCCATGATCGAAGTCAATCGGCTGACCAAACGGTACGGGCGGACCTCCGCCGTCGACGGGCTGTCCTTCCGGGCCCGGCCGGGCAGGGTGACCGGGTTCCTCGGCCCCAACGGGGCGGGCAAGTCCACCACCATGCGGGTCGTTCTCGGGCTCGACGTCCCCACGTCGGGCGGGGCCACCGTCGACGGCACCCCCTACGCGGCGCTGGACCGCCCGATGACCCGGGTGGGCGCGCTGCTGGACGCGAGCGCGGTGCACGGAGGCCGGAGCGCGGTCGCCCATCTGCGCTGGCTCGCCCGGACCCACCGCATCGGCAGGGCCAGGGTCGACGCCGTTCTCGGCCGGACCGGGCTCGCCGACGTGGCGTCCAGGAAGATCCGCACCTTCTCGCTGGGGATGCGGCAGCGCCTGGGCATCGCCGCCGCCCTGCTCGGCGATCCGGGTGTGCTGATCTTCGACGAGCCGGTGAACGGGCTCGACCCCGACGGTGTCCGCTGGTTCCGCGAGCAGATGCGGGCCCTGGCCGGCGAGGGCCGCACCGTCCTGGTCTCCAGCCATCTGATGAGCGAGATGGAGCTGACCGCCGACCGTCTGGTCGTCATCGGGCGCGGACGGCTGATCGCCGACACCTCGGTCACCGAGCTGACCGAGCGCTTCGGCAAGGGCGTCCTCGTCCGGTCCCCGCGCGCGGCGGAGCTGGCGACCGTCCTGGAGAACGCGGGGGCGGGGGTGGTGCGGGAGCCGGGGAGCGACCGGCTGACCGTGACGCGGATGGAGGTCTCCGGCATCGGCGACCTGGCCGCCGCGCACCGGATCGCCGTGTGGGAGGTGACCCCGCGCACCGCGTCCCTGGAGGAGGCGTACATGGAGCTGACCGCGGGCGCCGCCGATCACCGTGCGCCGGAGGCGGCGCGATGAGCCCGGCCCCGGTGAGCGGGACCCGCGCGAGCGGGACCGCCGATGTGTTCGCGGCCGAGTGGCTGAAGCTGCGCACCGTACGCTCCACGGCCCATCTGCTCGGCACGGTGGCCGTCGCCGTGGCCCTGGCCTGTGTGCTCGCGGCCTCGATCGCGGGCACCTGGGACGGGCTCTCCGGCGCGGAGCGGGAAGGGGTGGCCCTCTCGCCGCTCGAACCGCTGGTGGCGGTGGTCGCCCAGATCGCGCTGGCGGTGCTGGGCACGCTGACGATCACCTCGGAGTACGCCACCGGGATGATCCGGACCACGGTCGTCGCGGTCCCCGGCCGGGTGCGGCTGCTCGGCGCCAAGGCCGGGGTCGTCGGGGTCACCGGTCTGGCCGCCGGGCTGGCCGGTGTGTTCACGACCTCCTGGCTCACCCGGGCGATCGTCGGTGACCGGCCCGTCCCCTTCTTCTCCGACGAGTCGTCCCACACCCCGGGCCTGCTGTTCGCCCTGAGCGCCTCGGTGATGGCGCTCGCCCTGCTGGGCCTCGGTCTCGGTGCGCTGCTCCGCTCCACGACCGGGGCGGTGGTGACCGTGGTCGTGCTGCTGTACGTGGGGCCGCTGCTCACCCAGCATCTGCCGGGCCCCTGGGGCGACCGGGTCACCTCCCTGCTGCCGGGGAGCCTCCCCGGCCAGCTCGCGGGCACCGGCAACGACGACAGCGTCTACGGCGCGGTGCTGCCGCCGTGGGCCGCCGCCGCCGTGCTCTGTCTGTACGCCCTGCTGCCCCTGGCCGTCGCGGCGGTACGGATGCGGGGGCGGGACATCGCCGGACGCTAATGTGTAAGGCATGAATAGGAATAGTGACTCTTACCGTCGGGATGGCGACCCCTATGAACTCCGGGTGGGCGTCCCGGCGGTCGAGCTGTACGGGCGGCTGCGCGGCGCCGCCGGTCTCACCGTCTGGCCGGTCGAGGCGGCGGTGATCGGGCTGCCCGCCACCTGGCACGGCGTCACCGTGCACCACGGCGGCGAGACGGTCGGGATGGGGCGGATCGTCGGGGACGGGGGGTGCTTCTTCCAGGTCGTCGACATCTGCGTCCTCCCGGAGCACCAGGGCCGCGGCCTGGGTAAACGGATCATGGCCGAGCTGACCGGGGAGCTGGAGCGGCGGGCCCCCGCCGGGGCGTATGTCTCGCTCATCGCCGACGGGGAGGCCCGCCGGCTGTACGCGCGGTACGGCTTCACGGAGACCGCGCCCGCGTCGGTGGGGATGCACCGGAGGGTGTGACGCTCCGTCAGCGGGGTTGCCGTGGTGCTACGTTGGCACCACTTGGGCTTGTGGTGGCGCTAGTGTGATGCCATAGTGGCGCTATGGATCTCCCCCGCCCGGTGGCGCCACCCCGGGCCCCCGGCGGCTTCCGGCCGCGGCTGCCACCGCCCGCCGGGCCCGGCCCGCCCGGGCGGTCGCTTCCGGCCCGCCGGGGCCCGGTCACCGGCGCCGCCCGCGACCCCGGGGGCGATCCGTCACCGGCCTATCACCGGCCCTGCGGACCGCCCCCGTTGACCGGCCCGCGGGCCGCGCCCACCATTCCCGTACAGGAGGACACCATGCGTCAGGAACCCCGCACCGCCGCCCCCGCCGCCGGGGAGAACCCCGCGTTACCCGACGACGAGCCGGTCACCCTTCCGGCCGACCGGACCGAGGGCTGCCCCTTCGATCCGCCCGCCGCGCTGGCCCGGCTGCGCGAGGAGCAGCCGCTGCGCCGGCTGCGCTACGACGACGGACACGTGGGCTGGCTGGGCACCGGGCACGCCACCGTCCGGGCGATACTCGCCGACCCCCGCTTCAGCTCACGGCTCGAACTGATGCACAACCCGTTCCCGGGGCTCGCGGTCGGTGAGCTGCCCGCGGCGCCGATCGGCGACCTCACCGGCGTCGACCCGCCCGAGCACACCCGCTACCGGCGCCTGCTCGCGGGCAAGTTCACGGTCCGCCGGATGCGGGCGCTCACCGAGCGGGTCGAGGAGATCACCGCCGAACATCTCGACGCCATGGAGCGCCACGGCCCCGGGCTCGATCTGGTGGGGATGTACGCGCACCCCATTCCGGCGCTGATGATCTGCGAACTGCTGGGTGTTCCCCCGTCCGAGCGGGACGAGTTCAAGCGTCTCGCCGCCGAGGTGAGCGGCACCGGCGCGACCATCGACGAGATGATGACCGCGTTCGCCGCGCTGACGGAGTACGTCCGGGAACTGGTCGCGGCAAAGCGCGCCCACCCCACCGACGACCTGCTCAGCGATCTCACCACCACCGACCTGACCGAGGAGGAACTCGCCGGTATCGGCGGCTTCCTGCTCGCCGCCGGGCTCGACACCACCGCCAATATGCTCGCGCTCGGCACCTTCGCCCTGTTGAGCAACCCCGCCCAGGCCGCCGCCCTGCGCGCCGATCCCGGTCTCGCTGAGACGGCCGTCGAGGAGCTGATGCGCTATCTGAGCATCGCCCACACCGGGGTGCGCGCGGCCCTGGAGGATGTCGAGATCGACGGCCGGCTGATCAGGGCGGGCGAGTCCGTCACCATCGCGCTGGGCGCCGCCAACCGCGACCCGGAGCGCTTCCCCGACCCCGACACCCTCGATGTGCGGCGCCGGGCCACCGGCCATCTGGCCTTCGGCCACGGCATCCACCAGTGCCTGGGGCAGCAACTGGCCCGGGTCGAGATGCGGGTGGCCTTCCCCGCCCTCCTCACCCGCTTCCCGGGGCTGCGCCTCGCCGTCCCGCCGGAGGAGGTGCCGCTGCGCGGCGGCCCGGGGCTGTACGGGGTGCAGCGGCTCCCCGTCACCTGGGACGAGGAGTAGGCGATGGGGCTCGCCGTCGACCGCGAGCGGTGTGTCGGCGCGGGGATGTGCGCGCTGACCGCCCCCGAGGTGTTCGACCAGGACGACGAGGACGGCCGGGTGCTCCTCCTGGACCCCGCCCCGCCCACCGCCCGTCTCGGCGCGGTCCGTCTCGCCGCGGGCTCCTGCCCCGCCGGGGCGATCCTCCTCCCGGACATCACCTCTCGATAGCCCGGCAGGGGGCCGGACGGCCGGTCAGACCGGCACCGGTGACTGCCCGGCGGTGTGCCGGAGCCGCTCCCGGTAGCCGGCGAGGCGGCTGGTGCGGCCGATGGTCAGCGCGCCGATCAGCCGGCCGTGGCGGTGGTAGGCGATCTCCAGCCGCCGTGCCCCCTCGTCGAGTTCGAGGACCTCGGTGGTGTCCGCGAGCGCGGGCAGCCCCACCGAGCGGAGCCGGGTGCCGTGCAGATCCGACCAGAAGGACGGGATGCTGTCGAACGGCTGCGGACGCTCCGGCTGGAGGAGGGTGCGGGCCGCGGCCTCGCCCTGTTCGGCGGCGTTGGTCCAGTGGCCGAGCAGCAGCGGGGTGCCCCCGGCGAGCGCGTACGGCGCCCGGACCACATCGCCCGCCGCCACCACGTCGGGGACGACGCTCCCGTCGGGGCGGAGCGCGCGGAGATACGGGTCGCAGCGCAGCCCGGCGCCGGTGTCGAGCCCCGAGTCCGCGAGCCAGCCGGTGGCGGGCTCGGCACCGAGCGCCAGTACCGCCGTCTCGGCCGGGAGCCGGGAGCCGTCGGAGAGCGTGACCCCGGTGAGCCGGCCCTCCCGGGAGGTGAACGCGGTGACCGTGGTGCGGGTCCGCAGATCGATCCCCGCCGCCCGGTGCAGACCGGCCACGAACGCCCCGCCCTCGGCGCCGATCGGCCCCGCCAGGGGCTGCGCCGCCGCCTCCACCAGGGTGACCTCGGCGCCTCGCGCGCGCGCGGCGGCGGCGATCTCGCCGCCGAGGAACCCGGCGCCGACGACCACCACGGGCCGGCCGGGGAGCAGCCGCTCCCGCAGCCGCGCCGCGTCGTCCCGGCCGCGCAGGGTCAGCACCCCGGCCGGTGGCCGGGGAAAGGCCTCGGGCCAGGCGCGGGCCGTCGCCCCGGTGGCGATCAGCACCCCGTCGTACGGAATCCGGGTGCCGTCGGCGAGGGTGACGGTGTGCGCGTCCGGGTCGAGCCCGGTGGCGGGCCGGCCCAGCAGCCACCGCGCGTCCAGCGCCGCCGGCAGCGGCAGCGCGGTGTCGGGGGGCTGCTCGGCGTCGGAGGTGAGCACCGCCTTGGAGAGCGGCGGACGGTCGTACGGGAGGTGCTCCTCGGCGCCGATCAGGGTCAGACCGCCGGTGAATCCCTGGCCGCGCAGGGCCTCGGCCGCCCGCAGCCCGGCGAGGGATGCGCCCACGATCACCAGGTGCTCGCGGACCGGGCTCACCGGACGGCCGGGGCTGCGGAGAGGGTGATGGCGCGGACCGGGCACGCGGACGCGGCCTTCTCGACCTTGTCGCGCAGGGCCTCGGGTGCTGTGGCCTCGTGCACGAGGTAGTCGTCGTCGTCGAACGAGAACACCTCGGGCGCCGCGAAGACGCACTGCCCGTGGCTCTCGCAGACCTTCATGTCCACGGTGATCTGCATGGGGTGCTCCGGTGGGAGGGTGCGGATGGGTGCCGCCCGGCGGCGGGGCTTCAGCGCACCGGGGGGTTGAAGCGGGAGTACGCGGGGTCGCTCCAGCGCAGCGGGGAGGCGGCGGAGATCTCCCGTACCGCCTCGACGGAGAACTCGACCAGGCGCTGGGCGCCCGGGACGCGGGCGGTCTCCTCCGGGTCCCACACGGTGTGCGCCGTGCCGGACAGATGGAGGGTGGAGCCGGTCGCCCAGTCGGGCAGGACGATCCCGGCGGCCGGGTTCAGCGCCAGATTGCCCAGCGTCAGGAACATGGCGTTGCCCGTGTAGTCGGGCCAGCGCAGCCGCGTGGGGGACAGCACCTCGACGAAGCCGGGGTTGCCGCCCCGGTGGGAGGCGTCGGTGTCCCCCCGGTCCGACGCGGTGGCGATGAAGAAGGTGTCCGCCGCGCGGACGGCGCGCCGCTGGGCCTCGTCGAGCGCGTCGCTGTCGGTCACGGTGC
The DNA here is from genome assembly GCF_053594535.1 of Streptomyces sp. NPDC001889. Lineage (NCBI taxonomy): Bacteria > Bacillati > Actinomycetota > Actinomycetes > Kitasatosporales > Streptomycetaceae > Streptomyces > Streptomyces sp. NPDC001889. The sequence goes on along the minus strand of NZ_JBSFER010000012.1, from coordinate 30,797 downwards.
GCGCTCCGGCGCCGCCGCCGGCCGGGCCGGCGGTGTGCGGGGCCCTTTTCTGGATGTACTTGGGGCAGTTGGCGATGACCTGGTCGAGGTCGACCCTCAGTCCGTCGCCGTCCCGGACCGCCCGGCCGTTGATCCGCATTCTGCGCCGGGTCGCGGGCTCGATGGCGATCATGCCGAGCGGTACGGCCCCGCCGGCCGGCCCGGCCCCGGTCAGCAGGTGCGCCAGGGGGTCCTCGGGGATGGGCAGGGTGCCGATGGTGAGGACCCGGGGCGTGGCCGCCCGGAGGAATCCGGGCGGCCCCGTCAGCTGTGTGGCCCAGATGCGGCCCGTGGTGTCGGTGCCCCCGACAACGATCATCGGCTGTTCGGCGAGGAATGCCGCGGCGATCTCGGGGATGGCGTCGTTGATGGCGCCGAGCGAGGACTTCGCGTGGTCGAGGAGGCCCGCGCGGTCCTGTACGGCTGCCTCGCCCCGGTGGTAGTCGGCCACGGCATTCCCTTCCGGTCGTGCGCTGTGATGTCTCTCGCGCTGCTGTCTAGAAGAAGCCGCAGGTCGGCGCGCCCGGGGTGGGGGCGTCGGCCGGGTCGGCGCCGGTGGGCGCGTAGATCTCCAGCCGGATGCCGTCGGGGTCGGTGAAGAAGATCCCGCCGGAGGTGCCGGCCTCGCCGTGCGGAACCACTCCGTCGTAGGTGAACTCCGCGCCGAGGCCGCGCAGCACCTCGGCCGTGGCGTTGACCGCCTCGATGGACTCCACCTGGAAGGAGAGGTGGTGCAGACCGGGGGCGTCGGTGCGGAAGGCGCCCTCGCTCTGCTGCCAGAGGGTGACGAGGAGCTGGTTGTCGCGGCCCAGGAAGGCCCAGCGCCGGCCCTCCTCCTTGCCCTCGGCGATCACCCCGAAGTCGAAGACCTCGCGGTAGAAGGCGAGCGAGCGGTCCAGGTCCGTGACGTTCAGCCCGACGTGACCGGTCTGCAGGGTTGTGGCCTTGCTCATCTTCGTCCCATGCCCTCCGTAGGGGTTACGGGACATCCCCGTAACCGGTGAAAATGACTTTAGGGGTTAGGTAGCGGGAGCGCAACCGGTAATCTTGTTGTGACCGGTTAGTGTGGATAGAGGGGAGCGCGAGACACGCGACTTCCCGCCAAGGAAGGACGTTCCGTGCCGCGACCCTTTGAGGCGGACCCCCGTCCGCTGACCGGCGAGCCGCTCGCCATTGACCTGCTCAACACCCGCTGGATCGACGCCACGGGCCCGCATGACCTGCTGGATTCCCTTGAGGGGCTGACGATCTGGCTGGCCGGCGACGCCGCGGGCGAGGCCCTGCGCGACCATCGGATTCCAGCCGATGAGCACACCCTGCGGTATCTGCTGGAAGCGCGCACGGCACTCGAAACCCTCATCACGGCCACCCCGCCCTACCGAGCCGAGGCGGTCGCCGCGCTCAACGCCGTCCTGGCGCACGGGGCCGTCCGGCACACCCTCGGCCCGGAGGGCCCCGAGATCGGCGTCGAGCTGGACGAGCCGTCCTGGCGGCCCGCCTGGACCGCCGCCGACAACTACCTGGGGCTGCTCGCCGACCGCCCCGCGCGCATCCGCCCCTGCGCCAACCCCCAGTGCGTGCTGCACTTCTACGACGTCTCCAAGAACGGCACCCGGCGCTGGTGCTCCATGGCGGGCTGCGGCAACCGCGCCAAGGCACTGCGGCACTACGCCCGGCACCTCCAGGACGGGGAGAAGGGCGCGGCGGACCGGGAGGGCCGGGACGCGCCGGCGAAGAGCCCCGCCGCGCGGGACTGACACGGCGGCCCGGGGAGAACGCGCCTCTCCCCGGGCCGCCCCGGCCCGGCACCGGCCGCTCCGGCCCGGCACCGGCCGCTCCGGCCCGGCACCGGCCGCTCCGGCCCGGCACCGGACCGGCCCCGGGCCGTGCCCGCGGAGTCCCGTCCGGCCGCGACGCCCGGCGGCACCCGCGCGCGCCGCGCCGCCGGAATCGCCCCCCGGCGTCCCGCACGGGAACCCTCCGCCGCGCGACCGCGCCCACCGGACACCGCGAGCCCCGCCCCGAGGGCGGACGGCGCTACCGCCCGGACACGGCCCGGCGCTCCGTACCCGCCCCGCCGCTCCCGCCGCTCCCGTCGATCCGGTGGAGCGTGCCGCCGCCCCCCGCCGCCGACCGGTCCCGCAGCTCCGCGCGCCGCACCTTCCCCGAGGTCGTGCGGGGCAGGACATCGGTGAACTCCACCGCCCGCACCCACTTCTCCGGCGGCAGCTCCGTCCGCACCAGGTCGAAGACCAGCCGCGCCGTCTCCGCCTCCGCCTCCGCGTCCGCCGGACGGCCGGAGCCGGCCACGATGTACGCCTTCGGCGCCCACAGGCCCACCGGATCGGGGATCGGCACCACCGCCGCGTCGGCCACCGCCGGATGGCTCAGCAGCACCTCCTCCAGTTCGCGCGGCGAGATGCGGTGGTCGAAGGCCTTGAACATGTCATCGGCGCGCGCCACATGGGTGAGGCTGCCGTCCGGGGCCCGTACCGCCAGATCCCCCGAGTGGTAGTACCCGCCCGCGAACGCCTTCTCCGTGCGCTCCGGATCGCCGACGTACCCCCGCATCAGCCCCAGCGGGCGCGGGTCCAGCGGGAGACAGATCTCGCCCGGCTCGCCGTCCGGCACCTCCCGGCCCGTCACCGGGTCGAGCAGCACCACGCGGTACCCCGGCAGGGGCACCCCCATGCTGCCCGGACGCGGGGCGCGGCCCGGCGGATTGCCGATCTGGCCGGTGGTCTCGGTCTGGCCGAACCCGTCCCGCAGATCGATCCCCCACCGCTCCCGCACCAGCTCCACCAGCGAGGGCTCCAGCGGCTCCCCGGCGGCGACCGCCTCCCGCAGCGCCGGCGGGGCCTCGCCGAGACCGTGCGCGGCCAGGCCCCGCCAGACCGTCGGCGGCGCGCAGAAGGTGGAGACCGCCCGGGTGCGCAGCACCTCCAGCACGCGTTCCGGGGTGCTGTCGGCGGCGTCCAGCGCCACCACCGTCGCCTCCGCGTTCCACGGCACGAAGAACGAGCTCCAGGCGTGCTTGGCCCAGCCGGGGGCCGAGATGTTGAGATGGACGTCCCCGGGGGTGACCCCGTTCCAGTACATCCCCGAGAGATGGCCCACCGGGTAGCTGACATGGGTGTGCTCGACCATCTTCGGCTGCGAGGTCGTGCCCGAGGTGAAGTAGCGGAACAGCGGATCGCCGGCGGCGGTCGGCCCGTCGGGCTCGAAGCCCTCCGGCGCCCCCGCGCTCTCGGCGTACGACCGCCAGCCCCCGGGAACACCGTCTCCGGCCCCGCCGCCCACGGCGATGCCCGACCAGCCGCCCGGCACCCCCGCGAACCGCCCGGTGAGTCCGGCCTCCGCCACGACATGGCGCACCCCGCCCCGGCGCAGCCGGTCGGCCAGCTCGGCGGGGGTCGCCGTGGTGTACGTGGGGATGACGATCGCGCCGAGCTTCATGGCGGCGAGCAGGGTCTCCCACACCTCCGCGCGGTTGCCGAGCATCACCAGCAGCGGATCGCCCCGGCGCACCCCCGCCGACCGCAGCCAGCCGGCGACCCGGTCGGAGCGCCGGGCCAGCTCGGCGAAGGTGAGCACCCGGTCGCTCCCGGGGCCGCCCGCGCCGATCAGCCGCAGCGCCGGCTGGTCGGGCCGGGCGGCGGCGACGGTGTCGAACCAGTCGAGCGCCCAGTTGAACTCGGTCAGCTCCGGCCAGCGGAACCCCTCGGTGGCCTTGACCGCGTCGGTGCGGTGCAGCAGCAGCAGATCACGGGCGGCGCGGAACCGCGCGACGGCCCGGGAGCGGGACGCGCTCATGCCGCTTCCCCCTGCCCGGCGGCCGGACCGGAACCGGAACCCGGGGCGACGAGCACCGGCTCCCCGGCCGGCCGGACGGCCTCCACCGGCTCCCCGGCCGACCGGACCGGACGCCCGGCCTCCGTGACCGGGTGCGCGGCGCCGGCGACCGGGCGCAGCGCGTCGCCCGCGATGGCGTCGGCGTCCCGGTAGAAGAGCGTGCCCACCCCGGGGCGGCTGCTGCCCACTTGGGTGAACCAGCGGGTGTGCTCGGTGGGGATGCCCAGCGCGTACAGATCCGGCTGCGGCGCGCCGTCGGCGGACACCACATGGAACGGCGCCCCGGTGACATCGAGACCGCCGGTGACATATCCCGTGCCGCCGCCCGGCCCCGGGATGACATACGAGCGGGCCATGCCCTCCTCGATGAGCTGCCGGGTCAGCGGCGAGGTGTCGCGGTGCAGATCGGGCGTGGGGATACGGGCGTCGATGAGGGTGCGCACCCGCCGCGCCGACCCGTCGACCTGCGGCGAGACGATACGGAAGGCACCAGCCCGCTCATCGGTCTCGAAGCGGGTGGCGGGCCCGGCGACCTCCACAACGCCCTGCCGTATCAGCGCCCGCAGCTGCTGGACCCGGGACATCGGGGGCCCCGCCGACAGCAGGGCGTTGACCGGCAGGAACCTCCCGTGGAAGAAGCCGGTGTGCGACTCGGGCAGCAGCCCGCCGTAGTCGACGGCCTCGCGCACCACATTGCGGATGTCCCGCAGCACGTCCAGCGCGGCCTTCAGCGGACCGTCGGACGTGCCCAGCGCGGCGGCGGCGAGATCCTCGTCCATCACCTCCAGCAGCCGCGCCCGGAAGTCCTCCGGGGAGGTGAAGCGGCCCCGGGCGAACGGCCGGGCCAGCGCGTCGAGATCGACCGGCGGCCCCGCCGGGAGCCCGGCCGCCACCCGTAGACCGCCCGGGTCGCCGCCGGCGCGGAGCACCCGCGCGTGCGCCTCGCCGAACGCGGCGGCGGCGGCCTCGCCGGACCGGTTCCGCACCTCCGTCACGCAGTGGACGTGCTCCACCTCCTTCAGCAGCAGCGGCAGCACGTCCTCGGCGAAGTCGAGCTGACCGCTGCCGCTCGCGGCCCGGCGCGCGGCGCGCGCGGCGGCCAGCGCCTCGCGGGTGAGGAACAGGGCGCGGTGGCTGAACGAGGGCGCCTTCTGGTTGCGGCCCCGGGCGGGGATCGGCAGCCCGCTGCGGGAACCGGCGACGATCCGCGGCTCGCGCCCGCTGGGGAGGTAGACGAGCGTGCCGTCCGGGCCGTCGCGGAAGGCGCCGCCGCGGCCCGCGGTGAGCGAGAGCATCACATCGTAGAAGGAGAGCCCGAGCCCCCGGATGCCGACCGCGCTGCCCGCCGGGACGGTCTCCTCGTCCAGCTCCATGTCGGCCGCCGAGTCCCCGCAGAGATAGCGGGTGCCGGGGTTGCGGGCGGCGAAGCCGAGCATCTCGCGCTCGAAGGCGTCCGGGGCGTTCAGCGGATGGCCGGTGGCCAGCACCACCCGGTCGGCCTCCAGCAGATGGGGCGCGGTGTCGATGGAGAGCAGATAGCGGCCGTCCGGTCCGGGGCGCAGCGCGGTGAGCCGGCCGCGGACGGAGGCGAGTTCGACATGGGCCGGGAGCGAGCGCGCGATCGTCGCGTACACATCGGCGAGGTACTGGCCGTAGCGGACGCGCGGCGCGTAGTCGTCGGGGCCGAGCAGCTCCTCCCCGGCCGCCGCGCGCTCCTCGATCCACTGGCCGAGCGAGGGTCCCGCGCCGGGCCGCGCGGGGCCCTCGTCCCGGTCGCCCGAGTACATGGTGACCTGGCTGACCACGGTGTTCATGGTGAACCAGGGGTCCTGGTCGGTGCGCCAGACCCGGCCGGCGCCGACCTCGGTGGCGTCGATGAGATGGACGCGCACCGGGCGGGGGTCGGGGTGCCCGGCCTCGGCGGTGGTACGGACGGCCAGTCGTTCGAGTACGGAGATGCCGCGGGGGCCGCTGCCGACGATCGCGACGACGAGCGGGCGCGCATCGGACGAGTATCCGGACACAGTTCTTCCTTGGTGGTTGGGGGAGACGCGGAAACGGCGGAGCCCGCCGGGAGATGCCGGAGGCCGCGGCCGGCGCGCCGGCCACGGGATCGGACGGCCGGCGCGGTGGCGGCGGGGCCGGACATCCCGCGGCGGCCTCGGGGTCGGACGGTCGGTGCGTCAGACGGTCAGGGCGGCGCTCTCGCCGGGCCCTTCCCCGCTGCCGAGGGCGGCGAGGTCGAAGCGTTCCTGGGTGTACGAGAGCATTCCGAGCAGATCGTCCGCGCGCAGCCGCCGGCCCCCGGGCGACGGGAGCGCCGGGATCGGCATGGAGCCCGTGGTGTGCCACTGGAGGCTGCCACGGGCGTCGATATAGCTCCGGGTGCGCTGGGCGTTGTCGGCGTGCAGGCAGTACGGCACATCGAGGATGCCCCGCCGGAACGCCTCCGTCAGCGCGCTCCCGATGTCGGAGCGCAGCTCCAGCACGGCCTCGACCAGGGCGCGAGCCTCGGCCAGCACCCCGAACTCGCCCTCGGTCACGACGGGTCGGGGCCGGTGCGGGGCCGCGGCCCGCGCCGCCTCCTCCAGGGCGTGGACGTTGTCCTCGATGGTGGGAATCCGGTGGGCCTCCGCCGGAGTCTTGACGATCATCCGCTCGGTGCCGGTGACGGCCGCCAGCCGGGCGCTGTCCCGGAGCAGCCCGAGGGCCCCGCCGGTGGTGCGCGGGAAGACCCCCATGTAGGTGTAGAGCACGATGTGCCAGTCCAGGCCCGCGAGATGCTCACCGGCGAGGGTGCGCAGGGCGCCCAGGGCCTCCACGTCCTGGTCGTGGTGGGTCTGCTGGGCATAGCTGAGCGAGACGCTGCGCAGCCCGTGCCGGCGGAAGAAGACACCCTCCAGGACGGAGATCGCCACCAGCAGCGACGGCGGGCAGAGCTGGCCGAGCATGCAGCCGCCGAAGCTCTCCAGATGGCTGCCCTCACGGCCGGCGAGCAGCTCACAGGTGCGCGCCCAGGCGTCGACGGACGCGCCGAGCGGGGTGCGGCTGTAGGGCAGGCAGTACGAGACCGGGCCGCCCTCGGTCGCGTCGAGCCCGGCGTCGAGCAGGGCGCGGATGATGTGCTCGGGGAGGGCCGAGCCGTGCCGCACCTGGACGGCGAAGCCGTCGGAGCGCAGCGGATCGACGAGGCTCCGGGTGGTGCCGGGGCCATGGGCGGCGATCGGATAGCCGTTGAGATCGGTGCCGTCGCGCAGGGCCCGCCGGGCGGACTCGTTGTCGCCGACACGGGTGTAGCTGTCGATGGTGAGGGTGCCGACGGTCCGGGCGCGGGCGCCCTTGACCGCGCGCAGCCCGGCCCCCATCCGGGCGACGTCCGCGAAGCCCATCCGGGGCTGTACGACGAGCTGCCCGGCCCGGCGCGCGGTCGCGACGGCCTCGGCGAACGAGCCCCGTAAGGACGCCTCGACGACCGCCGGGCCCGGGGACCCGGCGGCCTCCGGTCCCGGCGCGCCGGCGGGGGCCGGACCACCGGGGCCCGGTGTCGTCCCGGTGCTCACCGGACCCCCGCGGCGGTGAGCTGCGGCCGGTCGGGCTGCTGGGCGAGATAGCGGCGGAAGGCCGCCACCCCGGCGGCGTCCTCGAAGACGGCATCGAAGCCGGCCGCGGTCAGCTCGGGTCCGTACGAACCCGCCTCGGCGCCCCGCACCCCGAGCTTCCCGCCGATCACGATCCGCAGGTCCCGCAGGTCCGGCTGCTCGCGGATACGCCGGATCACCCGGCCCCCGTCGAGGGCGCCGTGCCCGTTGACACTGCTGATGACCACCAGGTCGGGCCGGACCCGGCGGCACTCGTCGATCAGCAGCTCATCGGGCACGCACGAGCCCACATTGGTGACCTCGTGCCCCAGCTCCTCCAGGAGGAGCTGGAGGAAGACGAGATTCCAGGTGTGGGAGTCGGAGGAGACGCTGGAGACCAGCACGCGGCGTCCGCCGTGGGGCACCGGGTCCGCGACGGCCCGGTCCGGCGCGGAGTACGGGTGGGGCTGGAGTGGAGGAAACGACACGGTGCGGCTCTTTCGGTCGGCGGAGAAGGGGTTCAGGGGCCGGCCGCTCGCGCGCGCGGGCGCACGAGGTGCCGGAGGCCGGTCCGTCCGCGGCGAGGCGCACGGTTCCGGCGGGGCCTCGGTTCAGGAGGAGGCGGTCAGACCGACCGGGCGGATCGGTTTCTGCGGGGTGCGGGCCGACGCGGGGCGGGTGCGGATGGCGAGGCAGGTGCAGCCGGTCCTGCTGGACATCTGGTGCTCGGTGCCGGGGCCCTCCACGACCAGGTCGCCCTTGACGTAGGAGATTCCGTCGCTGTGGTCGAGCACGCCGTCCAGGACCAGCATCAACTCGTAGCCGAGGTGCTCGTGGAAGTCGCCGTGGGCGCCCGGCGGGAAGCGCAGCAGCAGACCCACCGAGTCCTCCCCGGAGGCGTCGTCCGGGCCCCACAGGACATGGTGCTCGACCCCGATCCGGCCGGGCTCGGCCCAGGGCACCCAGTCGAGCTGATCCAGTTCGAAGCCGCTGCGGAACACGTTCGCTATGTAGGAAACGTCAGACATCGGAGTACCTCTCCTGTTTCGGCGACTGTGCATAACGGGCGGGCGGGTGGTCCCGATAGGGTTGGCCCCACCTGCGGCCGACCCTCCCGCCGGAGCGATTTCCGACGGGTCTTGACCAGCCTATGCGCGCTTTTCGGAGACAGATCCGCTTGTCTATTGATGAGTGCCATCGGTGAATCCGATGGGATCATTTGCCGGGTGGGAAACGGAAAACGCCGAGATCACAGCGGAATTACCGCTGTGATCTCGGCGCCGATGCCGAAAGAGCTTCCACCGGTGGGTCCGCGGGGGGCTCCCGCCAGTACACGGACCGTCACCGGGAACGGTTCAGGCGGGCTGGCCGGCCGGCTCCCGTCCGATGCGCATCGCGACATCGCAGACGGCGGCCACCGCGGGCATCGCCCGCTCCCGGCCCGCCCACAGCGCCCACACACCGAGCTGCATCCGGGGCAGCCCCGGGATCACCGCGAGGCCGTAACCCTCCTCGGAGCGCACGGACTCGGCGGGCAGCATCGCGATGCCGTAGCCGCTGCGGGCCAGTTCGCGGGCGCCGCCGACCGAGCCCGCCTCGATGGTCAGCGGATCGGCGCCGTACCGGGTCCGCAGGGCTTCGACCAGCACCTGGTGCGAGGCGCAGTCGGGATCGACCATCAGCACGCGGGGGGTGGAGAGCGCTCCGGTGCGGTCCAGCTCGGCGGCGAGCGCGGCGGCGCCGACCGGGGCGACCTCCAGCGGCGGCAGCTCCTCCACCACCAGGCCGCTCGGCGGTGCGCCGTCGGTCCAGCAGTCCCCGTGCACCAGCGCCACATCGACCTCGCCGGCCCGGACCTTCTCCTCGGCCCTGCTGATCGCCAGCTGCCGGGGCGAGACCTGCACCTGCGGATAGCGGTATCGGCACTCCCGTATCAGCGACCCCACCCGTGACTCCAGCAGCAGCGCCGAGGCCCCCACCGACGCACGCCCCTTCATCTCCCCCGTGGGGCTGAGGTCACTGGCCATTTCGTCCATCACGTGGAATATTCGCACCACATGATCGTGGAATATCTCGCCCGCCGATGTGAGCCGCACACCGTGGGGCATGCGCTGGATGAGCTGGAGCCCCACTCGTGATTCCAGTGACCGAATGTGCGAAGTGATGCTCGATTGTGCGTAACCAAGGCTTCGGGCAGCTTTGGTGAGACTCCCCAGGCGTGCCACTTCCCGGAATGATGTCAGTTGGTATATCGCAAGATCGTAGGTCACGAATTCCCCCATGGAACACAAGTACCAGCCTGCTTTGTGGTGCTGTCTCCGCGGAAATCCGATCACGGCCGGAGGCGGTCCCGTCCGGTCGCTGCCCCTGGATTTCCCTCGTGCTGAGAGACGCCCTGTTCTGAAGCGGTGTGATTATCACTATACTAACGGGTGCTGAGGTGCCGAAGCGTTAGTGTCGCGAATTGTGGCATGTGGCAAGTGCTTCCGGCAACCCCCCGCGTGATCGCTCCCCGAAGGGCCAACATGCCTGTACAGACGCAGACTTCGTCCCCCGTCGACGTGCCTCCTCTCAACGGGGAGCCCCTGCCGATCGAGTTCGTCAACACGGTGTACCCGGTGCGCGGTGAGCTGCTGGATGTCTTCCGCAGCCCCGAACATCTGGCGTGGTGGCTGCGCGCCTGCGGGGACCGGCTCTCCGCGCCGCTGTCCGAGCGGGCGCTCGCGGAGATCGGGACCGCCGACCTCCGGTGCTTCACCCTGCTCCGCGACGCCAGCCGCCGGCTCATCGACGCCTTCGTGGGCCAGGGCGAACACGACCCCTGGGACGTGGAGAACGTCAACCGGGCGGCGGGGATGGACCGGCCCTGGCCGCTGCTGCGCTGGAGCCCGGGCGAGCGTCCGTCCGTCGTGAACATCTGTACCACCCCTCCTCTTGTCGCCGTCCAGGCGGAGATCGCGCATGCCGTGGTGCGGTTGCTGGCCGGTGCCTCCGGTGCCGATCCCCGGCCGTGCCCGGCCCCGGGCTGCGTCTTCCTCTTCGATCGCGCGCGCTCCCGGAGGGAGTGGTGCTCCACCGGATGCGGCAACCGGGCCCGCGCGGCCCGTCATTACGCCCGCCACCACGGCCGCCACCACGGTGAACACTGTTCCTAGCCGATCAGGCCCGGCAGTGTGCGGTTCAGCCTAACGCCTTGAGTGTAAGTACGCCGTTATAAGCGTCGACTGGTGCGTGTGGGGCCCATGGGGCGTCCGGCGCCGATCGGAACCCCTCCGGCCCACATCGGAATTCTCGATGTCTGGCATCTGTGATCACAGCGATGGCACATCGGGAACGCGCCATAAATTTCTGGAGAACGCACCGCGGCCGGTCCGTGCCGTGGGCGTCACCCAACCCTCCAGAGACAGGGGCTCCACCTCATGCTTCGCTCCGCACACCCGGGCAGAAGGACCGCTCTGAAGGCCGCCGTGGTCGGGCTGGCCCTCGCCGGGGTCACCACCTCCATGGCGCCGGCCGCCGCGACCCCGACCGACCCCGCCGAGGCCATATCGCACCATGTGCCGGCCTCCTCGCGCGGCGCCAACGACCACGTCCTGTACTGGAACAAGGCGATCCTGGACGTCTTCCGCCAGGTCGGCGGCACCCCGGGCCCGCTGACCCGCGGCGGCGCGATGATGGACCTGGCGATCTACGACGCGGTGAACTCCATCAGGACCATCGGCAGGCCGTATGTCATCAAGGACACCACGGCGGCCGGCAACATCGGCGCGCTGAACACCGCGATCGACCACGCCGCGTACACCGCGCTGCGGAACGCGTTCCCCAACTACCCGGTGGCGGACCTCGACGCCAAGCTGGCCACGGCGCTGGCCATGCCCAACAACGGCACCACCGCCCAGCGCGAGCAGGGCCGGCTGCTCGGCCTGAAGACGGCGAACGCCATCATCGTCAACCGCACCGGGGACGGCGCGACGAACGCGACCCCGTACACGGTCACCGACCTCCCCGGCCACTGGAAGCCGGCCCCGGGCAAGCCCGCGGGCGCCCCCAACTGGGGCAGCGTCAAGCCGTTCGCGCTGACGTCCGGTTCGCAGTTCCGGCCCGGGAACATCGGCGGCTTCGCCACCCCGGACGCGCTGCTGCGGAGCCCGGAGTACGCCGCCCAGGTCAACGAGATCCGCCGGGTCGGCGGCAAGAACTCGACCGAGCGCACCGCGGACCAGACCCAGCTGGCGCACTTCTGGGCCAATGACGTGGACGGCACCTACAAGCCCGTGGGACAGCAGTACGACCACACCGCGGTGATCTTCCGCAAGTACCGCCCGTACGCCAGCTCCTTCGAGAGCGCGAGGCTCTTCGGGCTCACCTCCGCCGCGCTGGCCGACGGCGCGATCGCCATCTGGGACTCGAAGTACAACACCGACTGGGACGTCTGGCGCCCGGTCGACGCCATCAACAAGGCGAACCTCGTGCCCAACCCGAATCTGACGGCCGACCCGACGTGGGAGCCGCTGGAGAAGGACCTCGCCGGCAACAGCTTCACCCCCAACTTCCCGAGCTATGTCTCGGGTCACTCGGGAGTCGCCTCCTCCTGGGCCGGCATCCTGAAGAACTACTTCGGCCGTGACAACCTCTCCTTCACCGGTGGCACGGACGACCCCTGGGCGCAGGGCGTGACGCGCTCCTTCCCGAGCCTGAGCGCCGCCGCGAAGGAGAAGGCGGACAGCCGCAAGTACATCGGCGTCCACTACGAGTGGGACAACTCCGCCGCGCTCAAGCTGGGTTATGACGTCGCGGACGAGGTGTACGCGAACATCCTCTGACCCCACCCACCCCCGGGCCCGCCCGGGGGTTCAGGTCATGCCACCCGCCCGGCCACTCCAGCCCGTCCGGCGTTTGAGGACGCACCCGCACCCCGGGGTGCCCGGGGGTCACCGCATCCCGCACCCCGGGGGCCCCGGGGGTCCCGGGGGTCACCGCATCCCGCACCCCGGGCCCCCGCACTCCGCACCCCCGCCCCCCTGGCGAACCCCGTGCGAGCTAATGCATCATTCGCTACGCTTCCATTAGCTCAAGCGGTACCGTCCTGCTCACCCCGAGCCCGGGAGGGCTCGGCCTTCGCCGAGGGAAGCCCTGTGTCCACCACACCCACCTCCGGTACCACCGCGGCCCCGGCCCCCGGCCGGACCCCGGAGCCCGCACCGCCCCCGACCCCGCCCCCCACCCCTGCCCCCGGGACCCCGGCCGGCGGGGTGCGGGCCGCCCTGGCCGGGAAGGCTCCCGCGCGGGCTCCGCTCGCGGCCATCGGGGTCGCCACCCTGGGGGGCGTCGTCGCCCTGCTCCTGCTCGTCGTCATCGGCACCGTGCTCGACCAGGAGGTCCTCATCCCGCCGCTGGCGGCCAGTGCCGCCCTGGTCTTCGCCGCCCCCGCGCTCCCGCTCGCCCAGCCGCGCAGCGTCATCGGCGGACAGCTGATCTCCGGCGCGGTCGGACTGATCGCCGTCGCCGTCGCGGGCGACTCCCTCTGGACGGCGGCGGTCGCGGGCGGCCTCGCCATCGGCGCCATGGCGCTGGCCCGCGCCCCGCACTCACCCGCCGCCGCCACCGCGGTGATCGCCGTCCTCGTGGAACCGTCCCCGCTGCTCTTCCTCGGCCTGCTGCTGCTCGCCACCCTGGTCCTGGTCGGTGTCGGCATCGTGGCCGGACGCAGTGGCCGTACCGCCCGCTACCCCACCTACTGGTGGTAGGGGCCCGCCGATGACCAGCCGATACGCCCAACTGCTCTTCACCTCGCCGGTCCAGCGCCACCAGGAGGAGCACGGCAGCCGCCGCGCGTACGCGAATATGGCGCTGGGCCCGGAGGAGTCCGACCGCCTCGGCCCGCGCGAGGCGCTCTTCGCCGGTACGCGGACGAGTTTCTACCTCGCCAGCGTCAGCTCCGCCGGCTGGCCCTATGTCCAGCACCGGGGCGGGCCGATGGGCTTTCTGCGCGCCCTGGACGACCGCACCCTCGCCTTCCCCGACTACCGGGGGAACCGGCAGTACATCACCACCGGCAATCTCGACACCGACGACCGGGTCGCGCTGCTGCTGATGGACTACCCGGCCCGCAGCCGGCTGAAGATACTGGGCCGGGCCCGCGCGGTGGACCCCCGGGAGTGGCCGCCCGGCACCCCGGCCCCGCGCGGCCACCGCACCACCGTCGAGCGGCTGATGGTCATCGATGTGGAGGCGTACGACTGGAACTGCCCCCAGCACATCGAACCGCGCTACACCGCCGAGGAACTGGACGAGGTGCTGGGCCCGCTGCGGTACCGGATAGCCGAACTGGAGCGGGAGAACGCCCGGTTGCGGGGCGAGCACCCGGTGGAGGGCCTGCCGGCCGACGAGTTCCCGGCCGGGGGAGTCCCCAGGTGAGCGCACCGGCCGGGTCCGCCGCACCGCCCGTGCCCACGGGCCCCACGGGGTCCACAGGCTCCACCGATTCCACCGATTCCACCGATTCCACCGGTTCCACCGGCTCCGCGCGGGAGCCCGCCCCGGGGAGCGCCCACCCGGGGATGGCCCGGGCCTTCCCGCCGGGGCGGATGACGCTCGGTCTGATCGCCCCTCTGGAGTCCTTCACCGGCGACATCCCGTCCATGACGGGTCATCTGGCCCTCGCGACCGCCGCGGAGGAGGCCGGCTTCGCCTCCCTGTGGCTGCGCGATGTCCCGCTGCTCGTCCCGGGCGAGGGCGACGGCGGCCAGCTCTACGACCCCTGGGTCTATCTGGGGATGCTCGCCGCCACCACCCGGCTCATCACCCTGGGAACCGCGAGCACGGTCCTCCCGCTGCGGCACCCCGTTCATGTGGCCAAGGCCGCGGCCTCCGTGGACCAGCTCTCGTCCGGCCGGATGCTGCTGGGCCTGGCGGGCGGCGACCGGCCGTCGGAGGTGCCCGCCTTCGGGGTGCCCCGGACCGGCGGACCGGCCCGGCTCCGGGACGGCTGGTCGTATCTCCGCCATCTCACGTCCACGTCGACCGACGGCCACACCTCGTCCCTGGGGCAGCTCGCCCCCGGAGCGGAAGTGATCCCCAAGCCCCGTCACGGGCGGCTGCCGATGCTGATGACCGGGCGCGGCGGACAGACCCTGGAGTGGACGGCCGAGCACGCCGACGGCTGGCTCTACACCGCGCTCGCCCCCGAACAGCAGCGCCTCAACACCGCGCGCTGGCGCCGGCTCACCGGCGAGCCGGGCAGCGGGCGGTTCAAGCCGTACGCGCAGGCGGGGTATCTGGTCCTCCACGAGAACCCCCGCTCGGCGCCCCGCGCCCTGCCGCAGGGCTGGTCGATGGGGCGGGAGCCGCTGCTGGAACTCTTCGCCGCCCACGAGGCGGCCGGGGTCAACCAGCTGATGATGAACCTCCGCCACAACACCCGCCCGGCCGCCGAGGTGATGGCCGAACTGGCGGAGGAGCTGCTTCCGCACTTCCCGCCCGGTGGGCTCAGCGAGGGCTGTCGGACGACTCCGCCGCGGCCCGGTACTCGGCGTTGATCCGCTGGGCCTCCTCCAGCTGGTCCTCCAGGATCACGATGCGGCAGGCGGCCTCCACCGGGGTGCCCTGGTCGACCAGCTCGCGGGCGCGGGCGGCGACACGGAGCTGATAGCGCGAGTACCGGCGGTGCCCGCCCTCCGAACGGAGCGGGGTGATGAGCCGTGCCTCCCCGATGGCCCGGAGGAATCCGGGAGTGGTGCCGAGCATCTCGGCGGCCCGTCCCATCGTGTACGCGGGGTAGTCGTCGTCGTCCAGACGGCCACTGAGCGGAGTATCTGCTGTCATTCTCACCTCGTTGTGCGACGCGTCGAGGGCCCCGGTGCCGTACGGCACCAGGGCCCCGAAGGAAATTCAACACCATCCGCCGGCGATCCCGCCGCACCGGCGTCCCTTCCGCCGGCCCGCCCGGGGGCGGGGCGGTCCCGGTGGTGTCTGATTCCTCCCCTCGTTTCCGCTGGATGCCCATGACGGCGCCCACGCGAGAAACGTAACCCCGGCACTTCCCCATGTCTACTCCGGCGGGATCAGATTTTCCGCGCCGCGGGAGGGAAATAATCTGCGGCTCTTCTCTTCTGCCCCGGTGGAGGGGGCGCACACGACCAGGGCCCGACCGGCGTGCGCCGGTCGGGCCCTGGTGCTGCTCTGTTCTGGTGGTGCCGTGTCCCCGGCCGTATCCGCTACACGGGCACGGGGGCGCCGAGCATCGCCGACGCCATCTGGACCGGGGTCAGCACGGGCGCGGGCTCGGCCTTGGGGAGGGCGCGGCACGTGAAGCCCAGGGCCGCCATGGCCCGGGTGACCTCGTCGGCGGTGAAGTCGCGCCGGTCCTGCCGGGTGATGACCTCACCCACCTGCTTCACGGGGTAGTGCCGGCGGCCGATGATCACCGAGTCACCCGTGATCGGCTCGGGCTTGACGCCCTTCATCGACTCCAGCACGCCACTCTTGGTCAGCTCGAACGGGAACCGGGCGATAACGCAGCGCATGATGCCTCACAGGGAAGAGGGGGAAGGGCTGTCGATGCGGTGGCCGCACCGGTCGGCGGGACCGGCGCGGCCCGGGGGCCTGTGTCAGGCCGCGGAGCCGAGAGCGGAGCCCCGCTGGGAGGGGCGCCGGCCCGTCTGTCCGGTGCCGCCGCCGGTGCGCGGGCGCTGGGCGGTACGGCCGCGCCGGGTGCGGGAGCCGGTCCCGCCGCCCGCGCGCTTGGGGCGCTCGGCCACCGGCGCCTTGATGACGACCGGTACGCCGGAGGGGGTGCGCGCGCCGGTGATGCGGCTCAGCGCCTCCTCGCCGGAGCGGACCTCGGTGGTCTGCGGGCGAATCCCGGCGTCCGCCATCAGCCGCACCATGTCACGGCGCTGCTGCGGGGTGACCAGGGTGACCACGCTGCCGGACTCACCGGCCCGGGCGGTCCGGCCGCCGCGGTGCAGATAGTCCTTGTGGTCGCTCGGCGGGTCGACGTTCACCACCAGGTCGAGGTTGTCGACATGGATGCCGCGCGCGGCGACATTGGTGGCCACCAACACGGTCACCAGGCCGTTCTTGAACTGGGTCAGGGTCCGGGTGCGCTGCGGCTGGGACTTCCCGCCGTGCAGCGCCGCGGCCCGCACCCCGCTGTTCAGCAGATGGACGGTGAGCTTGTCCACGGCGTGCTTGGTGTCCAGGAACATGATCACCCGTCCCTCGCGGGCGGCGATCTCGGTGGTCGTCCGGTGCTTGTCGGTGCCGTGGACGTGCAGCACATGGTGCTCCATCGTCGTGACCGCACCCGCGGACGGGTCGACGGAGTGCACCACCGGGTCGCTGAGGTAGCGGCGCACCAGCAGATCCACGTTGCGGTCCAGCGTGGCCGAGAAGAGCATCCGCTGCCCGTCCGGGTTCACCTGGTCGAGCAGCGCGGTGACCTGCGGCATGAAGCCCATATCGGCCATCTGGTCCGCCTCGTCCAGGACGGTGATGCCGACCTGGTCCAGCCGGCAGTCGCCGCGGTCGATGAGGTCCTTCAGCCGGCCCGGGGTCGCGACGACGATCTCCGCCCCGGCGCGGATCGCGCCGGCCTGCCGGCCGATCGGCATCCCGCCGACCACGGTCGCCAGCCGCAGCTTCAGCGAGCGCGCGTAGGGGGTGAGGGCGTCGGTGACCTGCTGGGCCAGCTCACGGGTGGGGACGAGGACCAGGCCCAGCGGCTGCCGGGGCTCGGCGCGCCGGCCCTCGGTCCTGGCGAGCAGCGCGAGGCCGAAGGCGAGGGTCTTTCCCGATCCGGTGCGCCCGCGGCCGAGCACATCGCGGCCCGCGAGGGAGTTCGGCAGGGTCGCCGCCTGGATGGGGAAGGGGACGCTCACACCCTCGGTGGTCAGCGCCGCCAGCAGCGGCCTCGGCATCGCGAGGTCGGCGAACGCCTCCACGGCGGGCAGCGCGGGCGTGACCGTCACCGGCAGCGCGAACTCGCCCGACTGGGACCGGGTCCGCCGGGCCGGGCCACCGGAACGGCGCGGTCCGCCGGAGCGGTTGCCGCTCCGGCCCGCGCCCGAACCGGACCCCGTGCCTCCCGACCTGGTGCGGGTGAAACGCTCGGTCGGGCGCTCGTTCGAGCGATTATTCGTGCGGTTATTCGTACGTGTGCGGTTCATGCGGAACCTTCCTCGATACGGCACGTATCAAGGGGTTCCCGCAGCTGATGAGCAGCGCAGAGAACCGCGTGAACGAGCCGGGTGTCATGCGAAAGCGAATCCGGGGGGACGGGTGGCCCGAGTGGGCCGGTGCGCCCGGCGGAATCATGGAGAAATGCAACGAGCTGGGGCCCGCACCCCAAGGTGCGGGCCCCAGCTGCGAAGTGCGCGTCAGCGTCAGGCGGGAACGATGTTCTCGGCCGTCGGGCCCTTCTGGCCCTGCGCGATGTCGAAGTTCACCTTCTGGCCCTCCTGCAGCTCGCGGAAGCCCTGGGCGGCGATGTTCGAGTAGTGGGCGAACACGTCAGGGCCGCCACCATCCTGCTCGATGAAGCCAAAACCCTTTTCAGCGTTGAACCACTTAACGGTACCAGCAGCCATGTCAATTTCTCCTTCGGGGCAGTGCCCGGAGCCCACACCGTGTGGACTCCGCGTCGCCGCGATGATTGCCCCGCCCGGAAAAAGACCGGAAATACAGAAGCACTCCCATCGGCCTGTGAGGGCTGGTGGAGGCGCTAGAAGTTCTGGGAATCAAAACTGCAACTGAGATCGACAGTAGCACGCCGGAACCCGCCGGGTGTGGTAATTAATTCTGCTCCGCCTGTTGTGCCAGAAACTCTCATGGCGCCTTGCGGTGAATTCTCATCCCACCGCGACAGATATTGATCGGCCGGGAGGACAGCGTTTCCGGCGCGGCGCGCGGGCTTCCCCGCCACCGCCCGCCCCGCGCCCGGCCTCCCGGCGGCAGGCACTCCGGGCCCGGCCTCCCGGCACCGCGCGCCCCGCGCCCGCCTCACCCGCCTCACCCGCTGAGAAAGGTCTCACAGGTGTACGGGCCCAGCTCCGGTCCCTCGGTGGGGCGGAAGGTGACCTCGACCTCGTCCGCCTCGACCCGCGGGTCGAGCACGGACTGGCCGCGCGCCAGACTGCACACCAGCTGGCCCTTGGCCTGCTCACCGCCCGTCAGGGTGTACGCGCCCACGAGGCCCACGGTGACCCGGTCGCCCTCGCCGCTGACCGTGTAGCCGCCGAGACCGTTCACCAGCGTGGTCAGACCGTCCTGCCGCTCCGCGAGCGACGGGCCCTGGGCGAGCAGCTTCACCACCGCGCCGAGGTTCCCGAGCCTCCTGTCGAGCAGCGGCACACTGCGCAGCCCGCCGTCGGACGCGAAGTACAGCCGCATCCCGCGCGTCAGCCCGGACGCCGGCTCACCCGCGCCCACCACCCCGGTCGGCTGGACGCCGCAGCCCAGGAGGGCCACCCCCAGCACGCCGGCCACGACCCCTCGCCCGGCCCTCACCGCGTACCCTCCTCCGCCCCGCGCAGCGGCAGCCGCAGGGTGAAGAGCGCGCCGCCGCCCGGTGCGCCGGCCACCTCGATCGTGCCGCCGTGCAGCCGCGCGTTCTCCAGCGCGATGGCCGTTCCGAGGCCGCTGCCCTGCCCGCTGTCGTCGACGGCGCCGCGCGTGCGGGCCGCGTCCGCCTTGTAGAACCGGTCGAAGACCCGCTGCCGCGCCGCCGGCGGCAGCCCCGGGCCGCGGTCGGCCACCGACAGGACCACCCACGGGCCGTCCGCCGTGAGCCCCACGGTGACCGGCGGCGCGCCGTGCCGCAGCGCGTTCCCCACCAGATTCGCGACGATCACATCGACCCGGCGCCGGTCCACCACCGCCCGTACGCCCTCGTCCAGCTCCGTCTCCACCCGGTCCGTCCAGCGCCGCAGCTCCAGAGACGCCCGTACCGTGTCGGCGAGATCCGTCTCGGCCGCGTTCAGCCGGGCCGCCTTCGCGTCGAAGCGGGAGATCTCCATCAGATCGTCGACCAGCCTCGCCAGCCGGGCCGTCTCCGCGCCGACGGTGCGGGCCGCGCGCGCCGCGTC
The DNA here is from genome assembly GCF_053594535.1 of Streptomyces sp. NPDC001889. Classification (NCBI taxonomy): domain Bacteria; kingdom Bacillati; phylum Actinomycetota; class Actinomycetes; order Kitasatosporales; family Streptomycetaceae; genus Streptomyces; species Streptomyces sp. NPDC001889. The sequence continues at coordinate 11,242 of NZ_JBSFER010000012.1, read as the reverse complement.
CGGCGGGAGCTGGTCGGCGTCCTCCTCCAGCACCGTCGCCACCATCGTCATCGCCGCGAGCGGGGTGCGCAGTTCGTGCGAGACGTCCGCGACGAAGCGGCGCGCCTTCGCCTCCTGCTCGCGCAGCTCCGCGTCGGACGCCTGGAGCGCGTCGGCGGTCTCGTTGAACGTCCGCGCCAGCTCCGCCAGCTCGTCGTGGCCGGTGACCGCGACCCGGCTGCCCAGGTCCCCGGCGGCCAGCTCCCGGGTGGCCCGGCCCAGCTTCCGCACCGGGCGCAGCACCGTCCCCGCGGCCAGCAGCGCCAGGACGGCGGCGAGCACCACCACCGGCACGGTGCCCGCCCGCACCGAGTCCAGCAGAGCGGCCGTGTCGTCCCGCTCGGCCCGCAGATCGGTGATGGCGAAGACCTCCAGACCGGAGGTGCGGCGGTCCCCGTCGGCGTACCGCACGGGCATCCCGACGGTCAGATAGGGCTCGCCGCGCCACATCACCCGCTGGAACCGGGCCCCCTCACCGGCGCGCACGGCGGCGCGCAGCTCGGTGGTGATCCGGCCCTCCGTCTCGGCGAGCGCGTCGGAGACGGCGGAGAGGTCCTGGTAGCGGGCGACGACGATCCGGGCGCCGATGCCCTCCGACACCTTCGCCGCGAAACGGGCCAGCGACCGCTGGTCGGGCGGCAGATCGAAGTCGGCGGCGACCGCGCCGACCCGCTGGCGGATGTCGTCGACTGCGGCGTTCTGGGTGCGCTGGAGCACGGCGGTGCGGGCGTCCCGGTAGGCGAGGGCGGTCGCGGTCACCGCGCTGGCCAGGGCGACGATCACGAAGGCGACGACGAGCCGCAGCCGCAGCCCGCCGACGAGCCGCCGGGGCCGCCGCCACCCGGAGCCGCCGCGCCGCCCCGGCCGCCCGTGCTCCTCGCGCTCCCCGCGCCGCCCCGGCCGCCCGTGCTCCTCGCGCTCCCCGCGCCGCCCCGGCCGCCCGTGCTCCTCGCGCTCCTCGCGCTCCCCGCGTCGCCCGCCGCTCACAGCGGCCCGAAGCGGTAGCCGAAGCCCCGCACCGTCTGGACGTACCGGGGCTTCGCCGGTATGTCCTCCAGCTTCGCCCGCAGCCGGCCGACCGCCGCGTCCACCAGCCGGGAGTCGCTCAGAAAGGTGTGGTCCCAGACCGACTGGAGGAGCTGCTCCCGGCTGAAGACCCGGCCGGGGGAGGCCGACAGCTCCAGCAGCAGCCGCAGCTCGGTGGGGGGCAGCGGCACCGGGGCGCCGTGCTTGGTGACGGTCAGCCCGGCCCGGTCGATCACCAGCCCCGCGAGATCGGCGTCCGAACCCCGCCGCGCGGCCGGCTCCGCCCGGCGCAGCGCCGCCCGGATGCGGGCCTCCAGCACGGGGGCGGTGACCGGCTTCACCACATAGTCGTCGGCGCCCGCCTCCAGGCCCGTGACGATGTCGTGGTCGTCTCCGCGCGCGGTCAGCATGATGACCGGCAGGGTGGTGGTCCTGGCGCGGATGCGCCGGCACACCTCGAAGCCGTCCATGCCGGGCAGCATCAGGTCCAGTACCGCCAGTTCGACCGACGCGCCGCGCGGCCCGTCCAGCAGGGCGAGGGCCTCCTCGCCGGTGGCGGCCGTGTCGATGCCGTACCCGTGCCGGCGCAGCACGAGCTCCATTCCGTCCCGTACGGACGCGTCGTCCTCGATGAGCAGCACATGCGGCATGCGGTCGATTATGGGCACCGCCGCCCGTCTCCGGGCACCCGGGCCGGGGACGGATACGCAGGTCGGGAGCATTGTTACGTTCCCATCATGTGGCCATGGAAGGGCCATCACGTGGCATGGCGAGGGTGGGGCCATGAGCCTGAAGACACCCTCCCGTCCCGCCGCCCGGCTGCGGCTGACCGCGCTCGTCGCGGCTCCCCTCCTCGCCCTCTCGGTGGCCTGCGGCGGCACCGGCGACAGCTCCGGCGGGCCGGAGAGGAGCGAGGCGGTCGCCGATGTGCCCGGGGAGCCGTCCGCGAGCGCCCCGGAGAGCGGGGGCGGAGGCGGGAGCGGTCCGGGCGCGGAGTCCCGGCCGAGGGGCAAGAGCGCCTACTACGACGCCCAGGTGACGTTCGTCCAGTGCATGCGCGCCAGGGGCGGCTACAAGGACTACCCCGATCCCAGGCTCAGCGGCTATCCCGACTGGACGAGGATCCATGAGATCGGCTCCCGGCCCGGCCGCAACTCCGGCATCAAGGCCGGCCGGGACAATGTCTGCCTCCCGGAACTCCAGGCCGCGATGGACGCCGAGCCCGAACGCGACGAGCAGAAGGCGTACGAGTCGATGCTCGCGCACGCCACGTGCATGCGGGACAACGGGCTCTCCCGGTTCACCAACCCCACCATGAGCGGCGGCAGGGTGATCCCCGGCGGCGACCCCAGCCCGGCGTCCCCGGTGCTCGACCCGCACTCCCCGGCGTACAAGAAGGCCGAGAGGGCGTGCGCGTCCAAGCTGATCGACGCCGCCGGCGGTATGCAGTGAGGCTCCGCGCCGCCCCGCTCACCCTCACCCTCGGCGCCGCGACCGTCGCCGCCGCTGTCGCCGGGGGAACGCTCCTGCTGGGCGACGGCGGCGGCCCCGGCCCCTCCGGCGGCGCGGGCGACCGCCCGCCCGCCACCGCGAAGGTCGTACGGACGGATCTCGTCCAGTCCAAGACGGTCGACGGCCGGCTCGACTTCGCCCAGCGCCGCGCCGTCAGGTCCGCCGTCGAGGGCACCGTCACGGTGGCGGCGGAGGAGGGCCGGACGCTGTCCCTGGGCCAGGCGCTGTACGAGCTGAACGACAAGCCCGTCACCCTCCTCTACGGGCCGGTCCCGATGTTCCGGGAGATGAAGGAGGGCGACCGGGGCAGCGACGTCCTCCAACTGGAGCGCAATCTGCGGGATCTGGGGTACGGGGCGGGGCTCGCCGTCGACATCTGGTACGGCGAGGACACCGCGGACGCCGTCAAGCGGTGGCAGAAGTCCCTGAACCGCGAGACCACCGGCAGGGTCGGCCGGGGCGATGTCGTCTTCCAGCCCGGCCGGGTGAAGGTGGCCTCCGCCGACGCCGCACTCGCCGACCAGGTCGCCCCCGGCGGGCAGGTGCTGACGATCGCCTCCACCCAGCCCGTCGTACGGGCGGAACTGGAGCAGACGGACGGTCCGCTCACCTCGAAGGGGACCAGGGTCGAGGTCGCCCTGCCGAGCGGGCGGACCGCGACCGGCAAGGTCATCGGGACGGTGCGCCCCGAGGCGGACGGCGGCGGGGAGGGCGAGGGCGCCGGCGCGGGCGCCCAGGACGGCATCACCGTCGAGATCGTCCTGAACGGCGGTGCGCGCGCGGCCTCCGGCGAGGACGCCAGGGGGACCGCGAGCGTGAGCTTCGTCAGCGAGGCGCGCGAGGGCGTGCTCGCGGTTCCGGTCGAGGCGGTCGTCGCCCTGCGCGGCGAGGACGGCGGCTACGGCCTGGAGGTCGTCCGGGGCGCCGGCTCGACGATGGTGCGGGTGGAGACCGGGATGACCGCCGACGGGAAGATCGAGGTCAGCGGCCCGGATGTGCGCGAGGGTCTGCGGGTGGGAGTGGCGAGGTCATGACGGACACCCCGGTGATCGAACTGCGGGACCTCGGCAAGTCCTACCCCGGCGGTGTCCACGCCCTGCGCGCGGTGAACCTCACCGTCGGCGCGGGCGAACTGGTGGCCGTCGTCGGCCCGTCCGGCTCCGGCAAATCCACGATGCTCCAGGTCATGGGCACTCTTGACAAGCCCACCACCGGCACCGTCCGGATCGCCGGCCACGATGTGTCCCGGCTCTCCGACTCCCGGCTCTCCGCCCTGCGCGCCCGCCATATCGGCTTCGTCTTCCAGCACTTCCACCTGGCGGCGGGGCGCGACGCGGTGGACAACGTCGCCGACGGACTGCTGTACGCGGGTGTACCGCGCGGGCAGCGGCGCGCCCGGGCCCGCGAGGCGCTCGCCCGGGTGGGGCTGGACCACCGCCGTTCGCACACCCCGGGCGAACTCTCGGGCGGCGAGAAGCAGCGCGTGGCCATCGCTCGCGCCGTCGTCGGCAACCCCCTGCTGCTGCTGGCGGACGAGCCGACCGGGGCGCTGGACACCGCGTCAGGCGAGATCGTCATGGAGTTGCTGCGCGAGCTGAACGCCGAGTCCACCACGATCTGTGTGATCACCCACGACACCGGGATCGCGGCCTCGCTGCCGAGGAGGGTGCGCTTCAGGGACGGCGAGATCGTCTCGGACACGGGGCCTGCCGGGCCCGCCGCGGTCCCGGCCGACGGGGCCCGTGCCGGTAGCGGTGTGCGCGGGGGAGGGGCGCGTGTGGTGCGTGCCGAGGAGGTGTGTGCTGATCGTGCGGGTGGGTCCGGTGCTGTCCCGGCCGACGGGGCCCGTGCCGGTAGCGGTGTGCGCGGGGGAGAGGCATGGGCGGTGCGTGCCGAGGAGGTGCGCGCTGATCGTGCGGAGGGGTCCGGTGCGGTCCGTGCGGCGGAGGTTGCCGTCGTCGTCGGGGATGAGCCCGGCGCCGGTGGTGCGCGTGCGGACGGGCCCGGCGCGGTCACGGCCGACGGGTCACCCGCGACCCGCTCGGCCGGCTCCGCCCGTGCCGCCCGAGCGGAAGGCACCACCCCATGAGAGACACCCTCAAACCCTCCCGCCTCTCCCTCGGCGACATCCTCCGGGTCGGCGCGGTCGGGCTGCGCGCGCGGCGCGCACGCGTGGTGCTCTCCGCGCTCGGGATCGCCATCGGCATCGCGACCATGGTCGCGGTGGTCGGCCTCTCCGAGTCGAGCCGCGCGGATCTGATGGCCCGGCTCGACCGCCTCGGCACCAACCTCCTCACCGCCGAGGCGGGCGAGGACCCGGCCGGGAAGGCGATCAGGCTCCCCCGGAACGCGGTCGCGATGGTCGAGCGCATCGGCCCGGTGCAGCACGCCACGGCCACCGCCGATGTCGACGCCCGCGTCCGCCGCAGCGACCTGGTCCCGCAGGAGCGCACCGCCGGTGTCACGACCCAGGCGGCCCGTCTCGACCTGCTCTCCGCCCTCGGTGGCGAGGTCGCCCGGGGCACCTGGCTGACCCCGGGCGGCGAACGCCTCCCCACGACGGTTCTCGGCGCGGTGGCGGCGGAGCGCCTCGGTGTCGTCCGCACCGGCGAGACGATCATGATGAACGACACCCGGGTGGTGGTGGTCGGCATCCTGAAACCCCTTGAACTGGTCCCCGTCCTGGACCGGGTGGCGATGGTGGGCTTCCCCGCGGCCGAGCGGTACTTCGGCTTCGACGGCCACCCCACCACCGTTTTCGAGCGCTCCACGGACGCCTCGGTGGAGGAGGTGCGCGCGGTCCTGGCCCGCACCATCGACCCCGGCGGCGGCGGTGCGGGCATCAAGGTCTCCCGCCCGTCGGACGCGCTGGCCGCCAAGGCCGCCACCGACGAGGGGCTGACGGCCCTGATGCTCGGCCTGGGCGCCGTGGCCCTTCTGGTCGGCGGGGTGGGTGTTGCCAACACCATGGTCATCTCCGTTCTGGAGCGCCGCCGGGAGATCGGTCTGCGCCGCTCCCTGGGCGCGACCCGCAACGCGGTCCGGCTCCAGTTCCTGACCGAGTCCCTGCTGCTCTCGGGTCTGGGCGGTGTGACGGGAGCCCTGCTGGGCGCGGCGGCGACCCACGCCTTCGCGCGGGTCCAGGGCTGGACGGCGGTGGTCCCGCCGTGGTCGCTGGCGGGCGGTCTCGCCGCGACCCTGCTGATCGGTGTGATCGCGGGTCTCTACCCGGCGGTCCGCGCCTCCCGCCTCCATCCGACGGTGGCGCTGAACGCGACCTGACCGGCGCCCGCCGGCACCCCCCACCGCGCACCCCCGCCCGCCGGTACCGCTCCCCCCCGCTCGCACCGCGCACCCCCCCCGCCCGCCGGTACGGCTCCCCCCGCCCGCCCTGGATCGTGCACAACAGACGACGGCCGTATTGCGCCGTGTGTACGGCGAGTTGACGCCCGTCACGCAACATGTCGCGCTCATGACAGCTTCTCGTCCCTCCTTGCTCCGCCCCGGAACACCGCGCCATCGTCGGGTGCGGCGGACGAACCCCGTACCGCCGCACCCACTGGACGCGCCCCACCCGGAGGCGCGCCACCGTCCGAGGAGGACCTCCCCATGGCAGCAGTGCGCACCACCAGGCGGCGCGTCGCCGCGGCGATCGCCACCGCGGCGACTGTGGCGTTGACGGTCGGAGCGGGCACCGCCTTACCCGCTCAGGCGGCCCAGCCGGAAGGCAGAGTCCTGCACGCCGGGGCGGCCGGCGCGGTGCCCGGAAGCTATATCGTCACGCTGAAGCGGACGGCCGGTTTCCAGGCCTCCGAGGCCCGCGGCAAGCAGCTGATAGCCGGCTACGGCGGCCAGATCAAGCGCACCTACACCTCGGCCCTGAACGGCTACGCCGCCGCGCTCAGCGCCACCGAGGCCAGGCGCCTCGCCGCCGATCCGGCGGTCGCCTCGGTCGAGCAGGACCAGCGGGTCCACTCGACCGCCACCCAGACCAACGCGCCCTGGGGTCTCGACCGGATCGACCAGGCCAACCTCCCGCTGAACGGCACCTACACCTACCCGGACTCGGCCGGCGGCGGCGCGACCGTCTTCGTCCTCGACACCGGGGTGCGCATCAGCCACCAGCAGATCGCCGGACGGGCCTTCAACGGCTACGACTTCATCGACAACGACAACATCGCCCAGGACGGCTACGGCCACGGCACCCATGTCGCCACCACCGCCGCCGGGACCACCTACGGGGTGGCGAAGAAGGCGAAGATCGTCGCGGTCCGGGTCCTCGGCAACAATGGCTCCGGCACCACCGCCGGGGTCATCGCCGGTGTCGACTGGATCACCGCCAACCGTGTCGCCAACTCCATCGCGAACGTGTCGCTCGGCGGCGGCCCCAGCACCGCGCTGGACAACGCGGTGAGCCGGTCGATCGCGGCGGGCGTGACGTACTCCATCGCCGCCGGCAACTCGGCGGCCCCCGCCTCCAACTACTCCCCCGCCCGGGTGGCCACCGCGATCACCGTCGGCGCGACGACCAGGACCGACGCCAAGGCGAGCTACTCCAACTACGGCCCGGTCGTGGACATCTTCGCCCCGGGCTCCGACATCACGGCGGGCTGGAACAACTCCGACACCGCCACCTACACGGGCAACGGCACCTCCTTCGCCGCGCCGCACGTCTCCGGCGCCGCCGCGATCTATCTGACCAGCCACCCCGGCGCTTCCCCGGCGGCCGTCTCCACCGCCCTCGTGAACGGCGCGACCCCCAACGTCCTCACCTCCATCGGCACCGGCTCCCCGAACCGCCTGCTGCGGCTCGTGCCGTAACGGATGAGAGGCCGGTTGCCCGGGCACGGGCAACCGGCCTCTTCCTGACCGCACCGGAGTTCAGCTGTCCGCGGGGAAACTCAAGGGGTTTCCAGGAGGTCGTTCACATATTCCACGAGATTCGGGTGAAGGCGATCCAGATTGATCTCCCGGAGCCGTGAGATGTATTCCGCGTGCACGGAACCGGTCGATCCCAATTCGGTGAGTGCGTTCAACTGTGCCTCGGCCGTGGCGGAATTGTCCTCGACTGCCGCACTCATGGAGAGGATTCCGCAGAGCGTGTTGATGTCGCTCGGTGAGTAGCTTCCCAGCCAGTCGGAAACGCGGTCCGCTCCGAGTTCTCGCTGCTTGGGGTCCGTATCCGTCACTTGGCGGACAAGCTCACGCAGTTGTCCTGCGGTGAGGGGCATGGCTGCTCCGTCGAACTAGTAGGGTAGCTGGTACTCGCTGGGCCAGGGGATATGGGTGCTGTTCGCGGCATCGGGGTTGTAGTGCGGGCTTCTTTCGTTGTGGACCTGCCGGTGGTGCAGCACTCCGGACTCGTCCTGGTATCTTCCGCCGATGGAGATCCTGTAGATGTCCCCATTGTATGCGTGAGATCCCTCGGGTGCGGTTTTGTCCGCGTCATGGATGCGCATGCGGACTGCGTTACCGGTGATCGGGTCGGTCCATTTGTATTCGACGCCCTTTTGCGCTCCTCCGTTCGGGTCAGGAGTCAGTTGGCGGACCGACGCGTCCGGCGGAACGATGTTCAGCGGGTTCTTCCCTCGGGTGTCCCAGCCTCCGCCCTCGATGCGCTCGGGGCACAGGCCGGGTGCGAGGCCCAGGGGGTCGACCCGGCTGTGCGGGTTGTGGACATAGGCGATCGGGTTGGGTGCCGGGGCCAGTCCCAGCGGGTCCGGGGTGAGGTAGCGGGCGGTTTCCGGGTCGTAGTGGCGGAAGTAGTTGTAGTGGAGGCCGGTTTCCGGGTCGTGGTACTGGCCGGGGAAGCGGAGGGGTGTGTAGGTGGTGGCGTCGGCGTTCCAGGTGGTGGTGCCCCAGAGGGTGGTGCGGGTGCGCCAGGCGATGTCGCCCGTTTCGTCGATGAGTTCGGTGGGGGTGCCGACGAGATCGGTGGCGATGGCGAAGAAGCGTTCATCGATCACCGCTTGGGGGGTGTCGGTGCCGAGGATGCGTTCGGTCTGGGCGAGCGGGCGCGGACCGTGGTGGTCCCAGGTCAGGCTGACGGGGCGGGGGAGCCCCGGGCCGGTGCTGGTCTGCTCGCAGAGGGTGGTGCCGTCCCAGGTGAAGCGGGTCTCCTCGACGACGGTCCGGCCATCGGTGGCGAGGCGTTGCTTGGCGGTGCGGCGGCCGACTGGGTCGTGGAGATAGCGCCAGCGGGTGCCGTCCGGGGTGACGACGCCGGTGAGGCGGTCCTCGGCGTCCCACTCATAGCGCCAGGTGTCGGGTTTGCGTGACAGCCGGGTCTTCTGGCGCAGGGTGATGCGGCCGAGGGCGTCGTGCTCGTAGCGGATGCTTCCCGCCCTCGTCAGGGCGGTGCCGTGGTAGACCCGGGGTCCGGTGGCATCGTGGCCGGGGTGGGTCGTGGGCCAGGAGGCCGAGGTCTGGTTGCCGAGGTCGTCGTAGGCGTAGGACTCGGTCCAGTCAGCTGCCGAAACGGCGATGACATGGCCGGCCGTGTCGAGTTCGAAGCGGGACGGGCCGCGGAGCGCGTCGTCGACCGCGGTGAGGTGGCCGTCCGCCCGGTAGCCGTAGGTGCGCCGGTTGAGGACGCGGTCGCCCGTGGAGAGGTGCTGGGCGACGAGGCGGCCTGCCGGGTCCCACGCCGAGGCGACGGTGAGTGCGCCGCCGTAGACGCGTTCGCGCTCCCGCCCGGCCGCGTCGTGCGCGAAGGTGATGCGGTGGCCGCCCGGGGTGAGATGGCTGCGTCGTCCGCCGGCGTCGTATCCGTAGGTGGTGCGATGCCCGGTGGGAGTGATCCGGTGGACGCGACGGCCCGCTCTGTCGTATCCGTACGTGGTGACCTGGCCATTGACCATCTCGGTCTTGAGCAGCCCGCGCCGGTCGTACTGATGGACGAGCTCGCTGTCCGGCCCGATCGCGTGGACGAGACGCCCGGCCGCGTCGTAGGCGTAGGTCGTCGCGGCGCCACCCGCCTCCTTCCGGGTCACGCGGCCGAAGAGGTCGCGTACGAAGGTGATCACCCCGCCGGTCGCGTCGGTACGGCTCGTGACCCGCCCGGCGGCATCGAGGCCGTAGGTGAGGGTCCGGCCGTCGAAGTCCGTCTCGGAGATGAGCCGCCCGGCCGGGTCGTAGGCATAGGTCCAGCTCCGGCCGGCCGGATTGGTGACCCCGGTGAGCCGCGCCTCGGCGTCGTGCCGGAAGGTGTACCGCACCCCGTCCGGGCCGGTGCGGGCCGCCAGCAGATCGAAGTGGGTGTACTCGAAGCGGGTGGTCAGCCCGCTGGCATCGGTGTGGCTGACGCAGTTCCCCTCGCCGTCGTGCGTCCAGCTCTCCACGGAGCCGTCCGGTCCGGTGCGGCGGGCCGGTTCACCGTCGGCGTTCCAGTCGAGCTGTGTGGTCGCTCCCAGAGGGTCCGTGACGCGTACGGTGCGGCCGAAGGCGTCCCGCTCGTACCGGGTGGTGCCGCCGAGCGGATCGGACACTTCGAGGAGGAGCCCGGCACGGTCGCAGCGGACCGTGGTCACCGCGCCGAGCGCGTCGGTGATCGAGGAGAGATGGCCGTTCCCGTTGTAGGTGTAGCGCGACGTGTGGCCGGCCTGGTCCGTGACCGCGGTCCGGTTGCCGCGTTCGTCGTGCTCCTGGCGCAGACGGGTGCCGTCGTAGTCGATGACCTCAGCGACCTCGGTGACCTCGGTGAGCCGGCTCGGATCACCGCGGACCGCTCGCAGTTCGGCGCCGTCCGCCCGGGTGACGACGGCGAGTCTGCCTTCCTCGTCGTAGGCGTATGCCGTGGTCCGTCCGAGTGGGTCGGTGCGTGTCAGCGGATTGCCCCGGGTGTCGTGGGTGAAACGGGTGGTGTGGCCGAGTGGGTCCGTGGTGGCCAGCACCCGGCAGCCGTCGCCGATGAGATGGCGGGTGGTGTGGCCTTCGGCTGTGGTCAGGGTGGTGGTGCGGTGGCCGGTGTCGGGGTCGGGGTCGGTGTAGGTCAGGGTGAGCCGGAAGTGGCCGGCCTCGCCGCCTTCGGCGATCACGCGGTGAAGGTGGTCGTAGGTGTAGTCGTAGCGGCTGCTGTTGGAGTCGGTCCAGGCCGTGATGCGGTGGTGGGCGTCGTACGCGAGGGTGAGGGTGGCGCCGGAGGGTTTGGTGACCGAGGTCAGATCCCAGTCCGTGTAGCCGTACGACCGGACCGGGTGGCTCTCTCCCTGGTCCAGCAGCGCCAGTGCGGTGACGTGGCCTCCGGCGGTGGTGAGGGTCAGGTGGTAGCCGGCGGAGTGGACCAGGGCCAGGGGTGTGCCGTCGTCGGTGCGGTCGAAGGTGATGGTGTTGAGGTTGCGGTCGCTGATCTGCGCCAGCCACGCCGTGCCGTCCCCGCCGGGTTCCCCGGGCGGCGCGGTGTAGAGGCGGGTGCGGCCGGTGTCCGGGTCGGTGATCGTGTAGTCGCCGTTGTCGAGGCGGGCGAGCGCGTGGCGGGCGGTTCCCGTCCCGGGGAGGACGGGGCGGCCGGGGACGGGGTGGGGGTAGGTGATCAGTTGGCCGTGGTCGGTGATGTGGAGGACGCCGATTGTGTCGATTTCCAGGCGTTCGTCGATGGTGGAGGCCCAGGAGGGGCCGAAGAACCGGCCGGCGGTGTAGCCGGATTCGGCGCGGCGGGTGAAGGTGA